>CAZMPT010000001.1:0-34968 GCA_964568285.1 uncultured archaeon
AGGCTCTGGTTCAGGAAGTGGAGAAGGTTCAGGTTCCGGTTCAGGAGAAGGAACTGGCGAAGGTTCAGGCGAAGGTCAAGGAGAAGGAAGCGGTCAAGGACAGGGTGAAGGCTCTGGAGAAGGCCAAGGTGAGCCATCAGATTCAGGACAACCAATACCAAATGGGACAGGTCAAGCATCAGGTGGAACTCCTAGTAATGGTGGTGGCCCACCCAGCCCTCCCGGACCTCCCGGCCCACCTAATGGAGAAGAGAATGACCTATTAGAACAATTATTGCGAGAACAAGAGTTAAGAGATAATGAGGCGCAAGAACAAGAAGAGATGGAAGAGGATGACCTCAACCCTCAAGATTTCATGGATGATACAGATGAGAGTAGCCCAGATAATTACGATGATATTTTTGATGAATCTCCAGATATTATTGATAGTGATGAATCTCCAGATGAATTTATGGATGTTGTTCCCACAGATGCTAACTCGCAGGAAGATAGACCATTTCAAGATTTATCTGATGAAGAACTTCAACGAATGATTGATGAATTAATGATGATGAATCCAACACCGGGGCCACAACCCTCCCAAGATAGCCCTTCTGATACAGGCCAAAATCCACGACAACAACAAACTCAATTTCCACAACCTCCCGTATCTCCTGATTTAAATCTTCCACAGGGGCAAACTTGGTTATGGGTTAATACAGTCTCCGGACTATTAGAAACTGCGGTGGAGAGACCACCCAATGGACCATGGGTTCATGTATTATTTATGACAAATCCTGATGGGACAAATAGCACCTTTATTATGACTTTTGATGATTTACGCCGAATGCCTCTATCTGATACGCAAATAGAATATTTCCAACCCGTCCCCACTACTTTAGTTATGGATTTTGAAGAAATGGATGATTTTAACCTTTATGTCGGAAGTTCGCAATTTAATTCATATCAAGATGGTTATTGGGAAATAATTACAGATTCGTTAATGTCATCAATTACTATCCAATTAATGCCCAATATAGATACTGATGGTCCGGAAAGTCGGTGGGTCAGTATGGGTGGTGGAGAAGATGTATCTTCTGATACCACTCAAGCAATTAATCAACAGATGCAAGAGATGATAGACCAAATTAACCAAGAAAATCAAATTGCTAATGACCGAGGTATTCCTACGGGATATGGAGAAGGTTCCACATCCCCTTATGTTCCTGATGATGAATCCAACGCCGTGGCTCAACAAGAAGCGGCGGAAGCAGGAGCAAGAGCAGGGAAGGGAGATGCATCAGAGGCCAGAGAGGGTGCATCAAGAGAAACCAGTGCGGCCAGACAGGAAGCCCAAGGAGCCGCTCGACAAGTAGAGGCGACTGATGATATTGAAAGTGCCATAGAGGGAGTAGAACAGGCCCTAGAGAATGCTATGAAGGCTAATGCTGTGGCTGACCCTACAATTGAGGCTGATGTATCTAATCGTAATCAAGCCATAACTGCTGCTAATGATGCTATCAATAGTTTGGAAGAGATGTTAGTGCCTGATGCTCCAATGGAGGATGAAATTAGAGAAATGTTAAATCAGGCTCGTGAAGACTTAGATAACTTAGAAATTGGAGAAGGTAGTTCTTTGGCTCAAAGTATGGCGGAAGTTGCACAAGAATCTCGAGATAAGGCTATGGATGCATCCCCTAATAGAACAGAAGAATCACTATATGAAGCCACTAATGCTACTGAAGCGGCTGTGAATGCTAATGCTGCGGCCATTCAAGGCGATAATGATGATAGAGCAGCCGTTCAAGAGGCCCGAAATATGGCGCAACAGGCTATTGATGCCGCAAATGAAGCCGGTGCCGATACATCTCCCATTCAACAATTACTAGACCAACAACCTGACATCAATAATTTAGGAGAGTTAGCAGAAGAAGCCGAAGCCCGTAATAGAGATACATTACCCGGAGAATTTGCTGATGTTAATAATCCTGAAGTATCCGAAGACATGATGGTTGTGGCTCGTAGGGCAACAGAAATTGCTGAACAAGCCATGGCAGAGGCTAATCCTACTAATATAAATGATATGGAAGCGGCGAGATATATTCAGGGACAGGCCAATAATGCTATTGATAATGTTGAAGGAAGGTGGGATGGAGATAGTGAAGAAATCAATGAGTTACGACAGAAAATACAAGAGGCGGCTGCTGAATTGGATGAAAGAGCCGAATCTATGTGTGCTTTATGGAATACTACTTCACAAACATGGTATCGTGGTATGAGTGGGAAAATCTTAATATTTGGAAATATTCAAGATGCTTTGGTATATGGAGTCCAAAAGGGCATAATTCCAGAAGATGCATCTCCAGATATGCCTTCAGATTGGCGAGCCATTACGGTTATACCCATAGGAACTGGAGGTGAACTTTGATGCCTGATACTTATGAAGTTAAATATTACAAACCGGCCCGTGAAGAATCATTTTCTCAAACAGACATAGATAATGACTTTAGAGAGTCTTTTAATGATGCGTATGAAGATTCATATCAAGAATTTATTGAAGGAGTAAATGAAGTAACAGCCAGACCTGAACCAGAAGAGGGCGACATTGCTACCGTCATTAATTTGAATGGTCGTATTGATTTGATTGCTTGCGGTTTCCCACCTGAAGCCATTAGAAGTCAGCCCAGAGGAGGTTATATTTCTCCTATGGCTATCGCTGATTATGTTGAAGTTTATTTTAATACTGCTTATGGCCGACAATTTTTAGAGGTAATTCAAAATCCGGGAGCCTCCGAGCCACAACAAGTGACACCGGTTCGTGTCGGAGCCAAAGTGACATTAGCCACATGGAATCCCCATCAAGATGAGGAAGGAAACGACATACCATTACCTGATGATGTAGTAGTAGTAACTGCCGCTCCACCTGCACAATATATTGAAACTGATGATACTGGGGCGGAAGTTGCCTCAAATTATGCTCCGGAAGCCATAAATCCATGGTATGTGTTTTTACGAAAGGATAACTTAGACATTTTTGCTTTGGAAGAATTGCGAGAGGGAGATTATCGTATAACTAACTTTGAGGGTGAATATCCACGCCTTATGAAGAAGGAAGATGGAAGTATGACTCGAAACATAGAGGATTATGTCAATGATTTGATGACTAATGGCTTTACACCAGCCGGATTCGGAATTGGTAGTATAGGATTTGTCCGATATGATAGCAGTATGCCCGGAACCTTACAATTTTACAACCCGTCCACCGCATCCCGCCGATTAAATAGAGATTGGTATGCACCACTTTTACCATCTAATGTGATTCCTCTGAAGGGTTCTGCCCCATCACAAGATGTAGAACGAGAGGGCGAAAAAGATTGGATTGAGCGGAGAGAACGAGTCAGAGCAGGACAATTAGAAAAACGCCGAACTAAAACAGATTCTACTGCAAGGGCCATTGTTTGGGTCAATAATAAGAGTGGAGAAACCAAACAGACGGCTACCGCACCCGGAAATAGTTGGATTAGGTGTCCTAAAATCACATTATTCGGCACTGAAATTGCTTCAAACTTAGATGCTATTGCGGATTATGCTGGAGAATCAAATTATGACATTGAGATTATGGATATTAAAGAAGGCACTAGTGGACAGGCTATTGCTATTAAAATTGGCGGAAATGACCGAGAGAGATTAATAAAAGCCATAAGTGAAACTGCGGCCCCACTTAGGGACAAGGCATTTGAAACATTTTACATTTTAAGGTATAGGTGATATTATGAATTGGAAAAAAGAATGGAATAAATTTTCTGAAGGTGCAATTAAAGATATGAAGAAGCACTCTGATAATACTCATGAAGAGCGTGAGTGGATGTGTTATGTTTATGAAGAAGATGGTATTTATCATTTAGGAAATGTAACTTATGGAGATGAATCTCGCATTGAGGTGAATCCTACTGCTAAAACTAACGAAGATGCATTAGTTAATGGACTAAGGCATAAAAAATGGACGATTCACGGACATCCATTAAAAGATGGTAAGATTTATACAGGCCGACAATACTTTAGTTCTACCGATGTAATTGATGAGTTCATTAAATGTCGAGATAATGATGAATATGTGGTGCAATTCGTAGTGTATCCTCATCAACAAGTAGATGATAATACAGGACAAAGAGTGTTACATAATCGTGTCAGGGTCTTAGTATTCCCTGATTCGGCTACCGTAGTAGAAGCCATGAGAAAAGCCTCACCTAATTGTGACCCCTATTCCATTACCAGAGAATCTGGACAAAATCATTCCGTTCCAGACGGTAATGGTGGAACTACTTTGGCTAATGATGCTGGGGCGGATTGGTTCGCTTTCCAAGAAGTATTAGGAGATATGGGATGGATGGGTATTGTAGATATTGAAGGGCCGGAATATGGAGCCGAGTCTTATAGTGCCGAAGATGATATGTTATCTCGCAGAAATATTGTTACGGCTATTGGTATGGCCTCAATTGCCGCCGTTATTTATGGTGTAGCCCGATATAATAATAAAGTTAGTGATGCTATTTCTAAGTTTGGTGTAGAAACCGTAGAAGGCAGCACTGAAGAATTAGAAGGATTCCATTGGTGGAAGAAATAATGACATCTAATGAAGATATATTAGCGGCCATGGCTGCGGAAAAAGAAAAACAGAAAGCATTTTCTGTGCAACATCCGCAATTAGGCCCACAACTTACTGCTAAAGATATTGTAAAATCACATCAGGAACAAGTAAATCCCGGAAGAGGAGGCCAAAAGATTGGTGTAGATTCAAAATTAGGTGCGCCTAGCAGTGGTGCGAGTATAGAAAAAAGTATGCCCTCTGTCAAAGATTTTTGGAATATTCCCGGCTTAAAACAAGCGTTAAAGTCTGATAGGCGTTAAATATGAAATATCAGATGATATGCTCCAATCATTCCTGCGGTAACTAAAGCAGAAAATACATTTGCCATGAACTGCACATAAATTTCATCGTGTAGGTGTGATTCAACATTTTTTCCAAAGAAAACCCATTTTTTCATGTCTTATTCCTCCTGTGGGGTAATTAGCGACAGAATTCTATTATTTAGAATCGCAGCCCAATTAATCAGAGGGATTTTTCCTCTGCGCCAAGGAGAACTAGTGGGTGCTGAATAATCAATAGTTTTCCCTTCCAAGTTCGTTAATTCTTCCATTTCAAATATATCGTCCGGCAGACTTTCTATGACAATACGAGGCACATCGCTATATTCCATAGTATTTTCTGTATTGCCCATAGCACGATTCAGCAGTGGTTCTCTACCGCCCGCCCAAACAAGATTATCTCTGATTACTCCGCCGGATTCTCTTATTGCAGCCCATTGTTCATCAGTAAAATTTCTACCATATTCCATATTATTGGGAGTGAAGGCTAAATTACCGTTATTATCTTCCATCATCATTGTATTATTGTTTAATCTAAGATAACCTTCCACCGCTGTATTTTGTAATGGCCGAAGTAATTTTCTCCATGTCCAATTTCCTCGGCGCAATTGATTAGCATTTTCAGTCGCACTATTCATTCGTGGCATAGTAATTACATATTCATTAGGGTTTTCATATCCACTGCGAAGTGATGTTTCAGTATCTAATCCTATTAAATTTGACATAATTATTCCTTGAGGGTCTGGCGCATCCGTAGGCTCGTAAAGATTTCTTCGGGGAAGTCTAAATAACTCACCTTTGACCTTGGCAGCCGTAGGATATGTCTCATCATGTGGAGTTGCTAATAATTGCCGAATTGAAGTTTCTTCACCCGATTGTGGAGGTATTTTAGGTTGAAAGTGAACATCTATATTAGTTGTAGGATACACCCTTTGAGAAAAATCTTCTAGGGTAATATCGTTGGCCCATCCTACACCCTCAAGTCTGTTTCTCCAAATCACATTCTCCATATAACTCCATGACCATCCGATTTCCCATCCATTTCCAAGTTTAATAGGATTTTGAGGGTCTTCTGGGTTAGGTTGTGTTTCCATTGAGAGAATTCCACTATCTCCTAAAAATTCATTCCACCACTCATCATGAATTGTAGTCATTGGAGTTAGGAAACTTTGTAGCATTCCTATATTTCCTTGACCTCGTTGCCGACCATATCCCAGTGGAGCATTATTAGGAGGGTCAATTTTTTGGCGGGGCCAAGAGCATCCTTCATCCCAAAATTTGTAAGTAATTAGAGGTATTTCCTCTGGAGTTGATATGGCCCCATTCATCAGTGGTTGAGCATTTTCTACCGTAATAACACCAATATCATTCCAGACCCACCCATTATATTTTGGGTTTAGATATTCAGGGTCGGGGGTCATTGAAATTGCGTGAAATTCGGTTAATTCCGGCGTTGAACTACCCCTTGTTTTTTTAGTAGATGGATGTAGGAAAGTAGTGGAAATATGCCAGTATTTTAAATCAGTGGTTGTAGGGGCATTTCTTTCGTAATGAAACCACCAATCTGATAGAGATATTTCGTAAGCGTATTGTGGGTCTCCGCCCAAGTCAAAGACAATTTCTCTTGGAACAGCATATAATCCATTAGGCCAGCCGCCTCCATCACCAGTAGGGCTATAATAGGTAGCCACCGCTAAGGCGTATTCTACATTTACCCACGATGGTATTGAAAACAGCCATTGAGTCATTACTGAAGATAAGTGTTCATCTGATGTTCTTCGTAATGATGCGATAGGAGTGTCCCGCTCTGCATTATATCTTGTGAGGATAGCATCAAACATCCCCCTAAAAGAAGTTATGAATGGTTGAAGTGATTCATCTACGATTTGATAAGATTCCCAGCAATCTAGGGCATTTACGATGGTGGAAATAGTGGTTCCTTGAGGGGAGTTACTACTAGAATAATGTTTCAATCCGCCCGCAGTTTCCTGATACTTTAGAATCTCTCCATTAAGCCTATTACCAAAAGCATCCATTGTAGCGATACCGTTGTTTTGTGGAACTAAAAAATCTGAAGAGTAAGGAAAATTTAGATAAAATGTTATTTCACCAACAACAGAGGGATACAAATCTAGTAATCTTTGGAGTTGTAAAATTGCATCAGCAGATAGGGGCAACGCTTCTAATGTTGCAGTATAACCTTCAGGCACCGTTGGATGTCCTAATTCATTTAGCCCTACGAAGTCCAAGTTAAGATATTGTAAAATAGTTTCTGCGGTTATCATACTAATTTCAGGCAATTCTCTTAGTAATATCTCTGTCATCCTTTGTAATGTTTCATGCGCTAATTTATCAGTTACATACAAGTTTTCATCAAAAAGTTTATTTCTTATCATAAAATCTTTTCCATTTCCAATTCTTTCATTCAACCATGCTTCTGCCGCATCAATAAGTGGAGTTTCTCCAGTCGTAGCATTCCCAGTTATATCCACTAGTGGTAATTCATCCCACGATATTGTAGGGCTATACAATGTATGAGAATAGCCGTTAAGCACACCCCAATCAATTTGCATAATATTTCCAATGTCTGCATAATCTTGATAGTCTGGATGTTGTGCCGCTATCATTTTGCCCGTAGTATGCCTTCTTGTAGTGGGGTATGTCCGGTTTTGTTTATCTGATAGCCAATCCTTTTCAGTTAATAGTCGATTTCCCCTAGGGCCTCTAAGTTCATATTTTTGCTTCATAGCATTGATGTAGTATTCAAACCCACGATAGAAATTACTATTAGGTAAGAAAGTATTTCCATTTGGTTGCACACCCCAGTATCTCAAAGTGTTCTTTTGAGGGTCAGCAAAAGATTCGCCAGATAAGTATGTTAATAATTGAGCAGACAATCCAACTTGCGACCCTCGTGGCCTCATTCTTCTAAGTGCTTCGGCATTTAATGGGCCGGAGTTTTCTAATGCACTATTTATTAGAGATTGGGCTGGATGTAATACTACGGGCGTTGAAGGCACCCCCTCAATATCTGATGGGAAACCAACAGTTCCGATATTCATTCTGCTACCCATTGGGGATGGATTTTTTTGCCCTACTAATGTTGCATTCCACCATTTGAAATAACCTATATCGTTCAACCATTTGAAATAAAATTCTTGCCACTTCATTATTAACCACCCTCTGCCATCATAGCCCCTACATCATGTCGGTAGTCAAAATAGTTGTTATTAGATAATGCTTGTTGGTATCTGGAAATTTGTGGTTCATCAAATGCCGCAATAAATAAATCATATTGTTCTCTTTGACGAATATTAGAAGAGTTTTTCATGTCAGGGGTAATCGGCCATGTAGAAACGATAGGGTCAAACCAAACCGGAGTTCCATCACTTCGGTATCCAAAATTGGCTACATTGGCTACATCTCTAATAATTACATTAGCGTGGTGGAATAAATCTTCAGTCAAACTACGATAGGCGTGTTGTTCTTCAGGCACTTTCTTTTCATAAATGTGAGGATTCCACCCCGACCTATTTGGATACTTCATCATGCCGCCCCAATTATTGTAAATAGTATTTGGAACACGCTCCATGACCCACCATGCTAATCTGTTTCCTGAAGAAAATTCTTTTAGGGCTGAAATAAGGTCTGCTTTATTCCACCCATAATCATAATAAGAATCTCTAACTACATCTCTCATTTCTTCGCTAACTTCTCCATAACCGAAATCATAAATGTGTGGTAAGTGAGGGTTAATTGGATTCCCAACTAAACGAGCCATTAAATTTGCTTGTAGTTCATTAGTGGCAATTTTTCTGGAACGCATACTTCTCAAATCACCAAAAGTATTTCGGTAAGGTAGCACTTCTCCGACCACTAAAGGTCTAATCTGAACTACTTTAACGACCTTTTCAGGGTCATCTTCCAGTTCAAAGACGAACCCAGATTCCCCATATCCGATGAGCGAACCTAGTGATGGTAGCATATCCATATTTTCACTTCGCTGTTATTTAAGGTTGTGGTCGCATAATCCACTCGGTTATTGTTTCAATAATTTCACTGGCTGCGTGAGGCACATCTTCCAGTTTAAGATTGTGGAAAGTTAGATTAAATCCTTCCATGCCATCAAGGTCTGTTTCGGAAATCTCGTTCCTATTTTCCCAATGGGTTGCCCATCCATCTCCATACGCCTTTTCCAGTCGGCGTTTTTGTTCTTCTTCATCAACGGTTAATCGGATTGTGAACCATCCATCATCTTTTAGAGCCGTTAATTCATTTTGAAATCTCATATCATCACAGATAACCATTTCGCAATTGGTGGTATCGTTTAGACCCTGAACTTGGTTGAGTAGTAAATCTACCCATACCGTATTTCTAATTTGACGAAATTGCTGTCCAATTTTTTGTAGCAACTCTCTATCTTTTTTATCAGAGGGCATCAAGAAGTAATCATAGGCTACTCTTTTAACTGGCGTTGCTAGAGATACTTTGGTTGCATGACTCTCATTGGGACAGTGTTTCAATACTTGTTTTAGTAATTCATCCGCAAGCGTGGTTTTGCCTACACCCATCTTTCCGCTAATGGCTATTCCAACCAAGTAATCACTCATAGTATTTCATAGGGAGATGACCTATTTAAGCATTTTAATTTTCACACATCGGGAGCAAAATTTGTCCAATTAATAATGTATGCGGTGCGAGGTCGAGTAATCATATCAGACCAATCAGATAGTCTAGTAAATGGAGTATAATCCCACCAAGGGCTGCTATCTTGTTGATTTTCACGACCATAAGGGTAAATATCCAATCCAATTAACGGCGTGTTAAGAGTTGATACATCTATGGATTCATCATCCATCCAGCGCAAGTAAGATTCATTAATGGCTGCTAATTTCCATATATTTTCTGCCAGTTGTTTAGCCGATTTCAGGTTTTTAAGTTCCCCCATATCGTTCCATTCAGTAGGGACCAGTTGAGACCTTCCATTCTCGTTTCTGATGCTACCACCCTCAATTACTTTAGTATTATTTGCCAAATCGGGCCATTCTAACGCATTAAGGTTGTTGCTATAAATTCCAGAAGGCATTCCTTGGAAATTATTCCATTGTTCTCGGAGCATTAAATCAAGGTCTAATGCTCTTTTAATCCGGTTTCTATGTTTGGTAGCAAAATTTGGTTTCATATAGACTCCAATATTCCAATTTCCTTTAGTCTTACTATTCCAATTAGGTTTCCACCACACCATTACTTTATTTTTGTAGATATAAAAGGGTTTTAATCTTTCTCTATATCCTGTCCATGCTCTAAATCTTCCATCCCGATAAAGTAAATTTATTCCTAATCGTTGTCCCTCATCATTTTTGAATTGAGAGATGTTTAATCCGTTATAATTAGCACCAACGCCTCCTCTTTGTAATAGATTCTTTTTTGCAGGGTCTAACAGTAATTCTTCCCATTGATAGGTCACCCAGTCTTTCTTATTAATACGCTTGATTTCTCTTTCGTATCTTTCAAGAAAACTAGCCATGATAATAAGTAGGGGCTTCCACTACTTGAAATTATCTTTTTAACCAAGCACCGATTCCGATAGATACAATAACTAGGGTTCCAATTCCGATAGCAATTACCGCAGGAGATAACTGCTTTTCTTCTTCGCTTCCTTCAGGTTGTTGAATATACATGATTTGTGGGGTCTGCTGCGCTAAAGAAGATTGCATTGAACTAATCATACTCCGCATTTTGGCCCAAGGTTTAGGGCCGGGAGGAGGTGGAGGCATATAGTTGGTATCTTCGTGCTGTTATTTAAGCATTCTGCCCTAATAAAGAAGATTGTTTGGCCCCATTAGAGCGGTTTCTATTAACCCTAATAGATGATTTAATATATTCAGGGATATAATTTTGCAGTGGTTCGTTTCCGATTCCCTTACTATAATGAAACCAAAATTGAGGGTCTATGATATAATTATGTCCTGTGTCTTCGGCAGACCTCACAACTCTACCTAACATTTGCGTTAATTGATTAGCGGTTTGTAATTTATACCAAGAAGGATTTTCTTTCATTTTAATCGCAGTTCTTACATCTCCCATCGCCGGAAATGGAATTTTTACAATGATACAAAAATCTACTGACTTTCCATCGTATCCTTGGTTAGCATAAGTAGAAATCAAAACCTTGTTGCTTTGAGAATTATCAAAATTAGTAAATACTTCGTTGCGGGACTTGGCATTTTTATTATGTTGCACTAATCTTTGTTCTGCACTTTTAGAAATATAAGCAATGGCTTCTACTAATTGTTTCTCTAGTGAGTCAGTATAGGGGAGAATAAGTCCTTTCTTTCGAGGATACAAATTCATAATATCTACGATAGCCTCTGCGGTCTTCATCATTTCTTCGTTTGATTTAGAAGAATACGACATCTTTCCTCCTACCTTACTACTATAAATGGGTCGGTTACTAAGTGGGAAACTAGAATAGTTAATCTGGAGAAAAGCCGTATCTTCTTTGTTTAGTCCTATTTCATCACAGAAAATGTCAATATTTCCGATAGTTCCTGACATAAATACCCTTACCTTACCTGTATTTAGCATTAATTCTTCTGAATAATCTTTGATGTCTAATGGCTTAAAACTAATATATTCAGGTGCAGTATCATCATTTGCTTGCCAAAGACAGTTTTTCCAATCCGTAGAAAGTAGTTGTGTTACTGATTTAATTTTACTTATGGTATTATACACATATTTGAGTTCATCTTCTTCGTAATCTTTCTTTCGTATCTTGCGTGATACCATATTACTAAGTGCTTCAAAATACGCAGCCAAAACAACTGCTCCTTTTCTTCGGAAATCATCAGTAGATTCTACTCGCACAGATGGAACTTTAGGAAATCCCCATCCATTGTTAGTTGGTGTCCATGATTCTAATTTTTTACTGCGTTCTTTTTGAAGGATAGGTCTATCTTTTTCAGCAGATTCTAAAACTTGTTGATGAGTCGGAAGTTGTAGCAGCCTTTCTATTACTTTTACAGAAAAATCTAATGAATAAAAGCCAGTCATAGCCGATGCAAGTTGATGCGCCTCATCTACAATAAGGAAATCTCGTTGTTTTACCATCTTTGATGATTGATTCATCGCCATTAGATAACTCATATTTGAGATAAAGAATCGAGAATTTTGGGCGTTAGTTAAAGATTCATAATATTCACACAAAGATGTTGGGTCCACACCCCAATTGTAGCCATTCTCTGTTTTTGGAACTTTATAGGGACAACTAAATCCTCTGATTAAACTACAAGGAGCCATACTTGCGGTGCAACCGCCGGTTTGCCAATTAAAACCGCCAATAGTGGCTCTATCAACTGCTTCTTGCGCTCGTTGTTTATTTAAACATCCGGGTTCTAAGTCTAAACTGCATTCGTAATTTCCTTTTCCCATAACACTTCTCATAAAAGGCATTTCTTTCATATATTGTTCTTGTAGCCCTTTCAAATGAGTTACAATATAGGATTCCGCATTAAAAATCTTGGGAAGAACCATAGCCATAGCCGATTTTCCAGAACCAGTAGGACATTCTATGACGATATTTTTGTATCCTTCTTGGATTAAATCTACTGCATGAGGAATAACTTGCGCTTGTTCTGGTCTCGGAGTTGGAAAACGGGTGCCTTCAAAGTATTCTTGACATTCCCAAAGATTTTCATCTTCTTGGTTAATAACTACCTGTTTGAATCCCAATGATTGGGGCTTACCAATGACAGCATTACCTATTTTTCCCAATTGTGAGTCATCAAACTCTACGGCTTCAATTATTTTATCTTCTTCTTCCTCTATCTCTGAAGTAACTAAGACTCCATCTACCGCCATTTTTAACTCCATGATATTACAAAATTTGGTGAGGTTTTCTATCTTGAGTCCACCTATTTTCATAGTCCCAGTATAACATTTACGAGATTTATTCCATTTGAGGTCGTAAGTTCCTCCTAATACTTCACGATAAGGCATGGTATTACCCCGAACATCTACGCTAACGAACATATATTTACTATCATCCATTACCTATTTAACCATAATTTCATATAGCAGACCACACTTAATAATACTATGCAGGTATTTTGGGGAGTTCGTAATATTCCACGATTTGATAAAAAAACGGATGGTGGAGACGATGGATGGTTCAGTAATGATAGCACCAATGCTGCTGGAGTCGCAGACGGCGTAGGTTCGTGGAGAAAAAAGGGTATTAAAAGTGGTAATTTTTCTCGTTCCATGATGTCTAAGACCAATAATCGTATTGAACAAGGTATGAATCCTTATGATGCTTTACAAAGTGCATTTTTAGATTGGGAAGATAAAACAGGTTATGGCTCTACTACCTTTTGTGTAGCCCAGATGCTTGAAGATATTTTGTATGTAGCCCAATTAGGCGATAGTTGTATTTTAGTTCAAAGAAATGGAAGGGTCGTTTATCAATCAAATGAACAAGAACACTTGTTTAATGTCCCCTATCAATTAGGTTCAGGTAATGAATCATTAGAGGATTCTTGGAGGTATCAAATTTCCCTTTTGCCCGGAGATACCATCATTATTGCTTCCGATGGATTGTTTAATAATTTATATCGTAGTAAAATTCTCTCTATTATCAATAGTTATCCTATGGAATCGGAAAATCCCAATGCTTTATCGCAACAAATTGCAGACCAATTAGCCGGAGAAGCATACGACCAATCTATGTCTAATAAATATTGGTCACCATTTGCCCAACGCTCTTACGAAATGGGAATTACAGAAGCCTTTGATGTGGCTCAATTAGGTGGAAAGCCTGATGATATTACAGTGGTGGTAGGGCGTGTTTTATCTAAAGATGTTTGGAGAGATTAAATGTGGATAATATTTTACGACAGTCATTATCTAGTTTGAATATAATTAATTGGATAGATTTTAATTCTTGGATGCAAGATTACAATGATGCTAATATATTGGACTTTAAAAAGCAGATAGAGGAGTATCATCGCAAACTAGATGAAGGAGAAATTCTGGAATGGGCTGGTAAATATGATGCTGCGGATGGCGCATAAGGGGTGGGGGAATTGAATAAAAAGAAACTGCGGATGGACAAGAGGAGGAAATCTCGTAGCCAGACCTATCCTAAAACTTATTCTCTGCGCCAATTTCAGGACCTTGTTCTATCTTTTTTTGACCGAAGAATCAGGCATTATGCATTAAGCCATATTATAAATTATTGTGGTGTTTTAACATATGAACCCAAGGTAGTTCGTTTAATTCAACAGTATCCCACAGAATATAGGAATTTATTTAATGATAGTTGGTGGAGAAGTCAGCACAATCCCGAAGAACTTGAAATGCGTAAGCATCCAACTCGTGGTCGGCAGTGGATAGGTAGTCGTTTAACGACAGAAAGAAATGACCTGATATTTAATGTGTTCCATCAGGAAGGAAGTATAAAACTATCCTCAAGTCCACAACTTTGTCGGTTGTGCTACAATGATGTTCCTGCCTTTTTGACAGAAAAACAAGCGGGCTTCTGTGTAGAATGTTGGCGCAGGTATGCACACCCATATCTGAACGATGTTATAGCCTATTCGCTTGATTCAAACCCTAATTGATTCATGGCTTCATCGGCGGTCATATCACCCTTCTCAACCGCTTCAGTTAGGACTCCAAATGGATAACATTCATCACGGAAGTCGCAGTAGGCACATTCCCAATTACCGGCCCCATTCACATCTGACGCACCTGCTAATGGATTACGCTGAATCTTCGGCCAATTAGTCTTAGCAATTTGGCCTCTTGCCCACATCTGTTCTAATACTTCTTCAGAATGTCTTAGGTTATATCCTCGTGCGGGTGGTTCTTCGGATTCTAATTCCAATTGCATCTCTACAAAATTACTAATGATGTCCTCCACAGTAAATTCTCCTACGGATGCATAAGGCTCATTGGTAGATGCCTCCTTCTCCATACAGAAAACTTGGTCGGAAACAATTGGGTTGTCATCCAAATCAGTAACAATGACACGACCTGAATATCCATCTTCCAATCTAATTTTGAAAACCTTAGTCAATCCTGAATCAACAGCCAAATAATGTAGTTCGGCGTGGTCTATGGTTACTCCATAATAGTCCTCGTATGGCTTACGAATTGCCAAATAGACCGCCATTTGCATTACATATCCATGCTTGGGCTTTCCATTTCTAAACTCTTTGTTTCCCATAGCCTCTCTTGCACCATAGCCTCTAATGGTTTTGGTGTCCACAATAACTGCTTCCGTGCGGGAGATAGAAATAATGTTGCCCTCATCATCCAATTCAGCCTTTCTGATGATTTGGTCCACTTCACCAGAAATATGAACTCGGACATCTCCGCCATATCCTGTTAATTCAGTAATATCTTCTTTGATTTTGATGTTGCTATCAATTAGTAATCCTTGACGCTCAAAATGATGAGTCAATGACGCTTCCATAGCGTGTCCGGTTTCAAAGATAACAAATGAACGGTCATCAGGAGGGTTGGTGCGTGGTGCGCCTGTTTTACTATACCAGTTTTGACGATGGCACTTACCAATGTATTCAGGTTCTCCCCAATGGTTATTGCGAGTAACACCCGCACCTGTTGGGTTCAATCCGCCAAGTGATACTCGGAAGGGTCGCTTTTCCATGCTTCTAATTGCTGCTTTGATATAATTAGGATTCATTTTCTCATCTCTTTATCTCCCATAAGGGGTTCGTAATAGTTGATTGATGTATTACCTATTTAAGTATGTATCAAAAAAGGTCGTCTTCAGGACTTTCTGAAGGTGGTTTCATACAAAATCCGATATTCATTGAAGGCTGCACATCCAGTATAGGTAATGTTTGGTTGATTATATCATCTATGTCTTCTAAGGTGTTTTGCATATGTTTAACCTCTCCATACCAAAACATATCCACCTGATAGTAATGTAAATCTTTCATCACTACATCTCGTTTTGATAATTGAAGCATAAAGTTTGTTTTTACCATCTCTAAGAAATTATGGATAGGGTGTTTAGGGTCGCTTGGCTCTCTCTTCCAAAAAATCATACTAACTACGAATCCATCAGGAGGATTATCACCAAATCCAGCGATTGCTTCTTCCAGACTTACACTTTCAGGTTCTTGTGGCTCTTCCGTTTCAGACATTTATTCATCTCCTTTATGTATTTAATAAGGCATCAACTTCTTCTTGTGATGCTCCATGAGAAAGCAAATAACTTCCCAAATCAAAATTTTCCCAATCTTTAATGATGTCTAACATATTGGTTAAATCTAATAAAAGTTCAGTGGTAGGAATTTTTTGCACTTTAGGTGTGGTTTCTCCATTTACTTTATAGTCACTGTGTTGCCAATAATATCCTTTATCAATCATGGAAGTCACCACCGCTCGTGCCATCATAGCATTTTCTGGAGAGTCTAATGTCACTCTAACCTTTTCTTGTGCGTTTTCAAATATACCCTGTTGGTCTGCGAATACTCTTTTCATGAATTCTTCAGGGTCATTTTTAAGCCATGATAACACTTGGCTGCGGCTATGTCCCTGTTTTTGCAGAATACTGGAGAAGTCACTTACTGTTGCGACAACAAATCGCAAAGGATTATGCAAGATATTAAACATTACAAAATAAATATCATCTGTATCATCTTCTCCGTGCATTTCAATATTTGCTTGCACTACCACCTCTATTTCTTGATTCAAAGATAATTTAACGGTCTTTATATTCTTCATTTAATCACCCACATATTCTCCACAAGTATAAAATAGCCCTTCTTTAGTAATATCAAAAATTTTATCAGAAACACGACAGATTCTCCATCGCCACCTTAAGGCTACATAAGGGTTAATTTCTTGAGCCTCGCTAAGAGTGATGGGGGACTCAACATTTTGTAATAGCCCTTCTACCACAGAAATTTTTCTTGCTGTGGCGATTTTTTCTAAATGACTTTCTATCACAGTTATCCCTCATAGGCTTTTTGCCACTCGTTTCAAGTCTGCTTTGAGGATGTTTCCTAAAACCACAACTGCCCCACTGGTATCCGTGATGCTTATTTTTAGATATTCACCTTTGTTTCCAAAATCTTCCATAATGAACACTTTGCCATCCGACATAGTAAGGTGTTGCGTGACAGCCATACTAATATTGAGTTGGTCTTAGTATTTCAATGTTCACTCAATACCATAAATTTTCGCCCTTGTAATCAGGGCGAGGAGCCATAACAGGGTAAATACGGTATGTTTCTATCTTAAATTTCCGTTGAAGCCCTGCTGCTACCTCTTGGGCTTGTTCCGAGGTATGAAATAGTTTATCAAAGACTTCGCTTCTACCAGTTTCATAGATTAGTAGTATCACGAAAAATGTCCTATTACGAGGAAACGGTGCTTGATAATCAGGGTTAGGTATCATATTAGTCCATCTCACTTGCCTCAAGGAACAAGGCCGAGCCAAGAATAGGTCGTTCCAACATTCGGCTGGCTACCATATTTGGGTCTAAATCTCGAGGGATACCTTCTTCATTTACTATACAATAGACATACACAGTGTCAGACTTCGTAATCTCACAAGGAATGACCTCTATGTAGCCATTTACGGCCTCTTGCATGAATTCTAAGGAACCCTCATCAGGCATTTCCACCGTTTCGGTAGCACCTGAAGCGTGTATTAACCACGCCATGTGCCTCAATCCTCCAGATGCTCTCGGTATGCCGCAATAAATTCGTCAGCATAGTTCAGAACTGCGTTAATGAAGTCAGATTGTGACAAGTCATCACTACGGTTGTTCTGTGAAAGGTAATTGACCGCATGATTACAGCCCATCCCATACACAATACGGGATTGTGTGTCCATGATACCTGCCTTCTGTCCAATGTATAGGTTCTTACCATCTGGTGTCGTGAGTGTCACTTTGGCCTTTTCTTCACTTACAAAGCCGAATCCGACTCCACTTGGAAGGTTATCAGCCACCTTGAACTTACCTGCAAAACGGCCACGCAGGTCAATCATACCGATTTCACCACGAGGGTTGCTTACTTCATTTGGTCCACGCAAGTAGTATCGGAGGGTATCGCCCTTCTCATATACCTTTGCGTCATATCCTGCTTCACAATTTACTTCTATTTTTACCATGTTATCATTCTCCTCCCTATTGGGGTTGTAGTTAGTGATTGTGAGATGACCTATTTAACCATTCACCTTTTTGAGAAAAACCCTTCAATTTAAGTAGTAAAACCACTAATGTATGCGTATGCAAGTGTATCAGATAGGTAGGCACATTATACAGTTGCATTATCCTACTCAACAAGACTTGTATGATGCGGGCAATAGATTCCATGTATTTTACGAACACCCTTTGCACAAAGGGACATTTCAAAAAGATGATGGCGATTGGTCCGGATACAATTTCCCACCAAGATTCTTTTATAGCCTTAACGAAGATATGACCGAAGTAGAACAAGAAGTGTATAATTTAGGTTTGCGTTATCCTAACAGTTATTTTATCATGACTTATCAAAACCCATCAGTAGATAGGACTTTAATACATGAAACCGCTCATGCACTGTATAAGATGGAACCTTCTTACAAGCAGGAAGTTGATTTAATTCTTAGAGATAAAAATTTAGATAATCTAAAAAGTATTTTACCGAAGTATGATAAATCTGTTATTATGGATGAGATACAAGCATATCTCGTAGAATGGAAAAAAATCAGAACTAATTTGTTAAAGGGTGGCATAAATCCCGACTTATATTTACCATTACATATGGACATGGAAAGAATTTACAATAAATATGCTGCTAATTTACGAAAAACCCGTATTTAGGTTCCATATCTAGGTGTATTGTTTTCTCTACTATTTAGGCTTTCAGTCTATCAAACACCATCTAATATCAAAGTTGATATAGTTAGGAAAACAAAGGAAATATAGCGGAGGTAACCGCATGGAACCACACAACAAAGTATGGAACGAAATAAAGCGTAATAACGATGGAAATTGGATTGGAGAAATATGGATTGATAATGGAGAGTGTATAATGTTATTTGATACAGTAGTTGATAATGATAGAGCAATGTTTTCTTATTGGCTTAATTTCTATACCGATACCGCACAGAAATGCCTTGAAGAAGCAACTGATATTGATGACATATCAGCCTGTTATTTGAGGTCATGAAATGGCATATAGCAAGTGTCAATGCAAATCTGGTAATTCTGTTGCATCGTGGTCTGAACGCACTATTGATGACTTATTATTTGAGGCAGGATATAAAACCATTTACGAGCCGGAAGTTCCGACCCCTAAAGGAGTATTCATAGCAGATTGGTTAGTATTACCACAGCATGGCTTATCAAAACCTGTTATTATTGAGTATTGGGGATTATTGCGAACTACGAATCGAGCCAGATGGGTAGAAGATAGATTACCAAAATACAAACAAAGGAAAAAATATAAAGAAAGCGTGTATGGTTTATTAGATTCTTATTATTACATCGCTATCTACCCAGAAGATTTGGAAAATAATGGCGAATTTTCTATTTTAGAGAAGTTGGAAGTTCTTAAATAACAAAAAGGTAAAGATTAGTGTATGGTAGGAGGATTGCCCACACCCCTAAATTGGCTGCATCAAGGTGTAGGCGCATCGCAAGGTTTTTATGCAGTAGGCGTAGCAATTACAGGTGGAGTGAATTCAGAACCATTTGAAATTGAATCTCATGCGACTCGGATGGATGTAGCGACAGTGATGCCAATTCATCAATTTCGTGGATGGAGATTTTTTGCTGATGAGTATTCTGCAAATGAATATGCCAAGAAGGTGGTATGGGGGAGAAATAATGCGTGGAACGAAGAAGGCTCTACTGTAGAAGTAAAGAAACTAAAAGTCAAAAATAAAGGTCCTTTAATGTTTAAGAAGGATGGAAGGTCTAAAGCCAAACCTCTTTTTGGACCACTCACCAATTCCTATTATGTGTCAAAATGGGGGCTTAAGCCAGAAGGACAAGGTAGATATATTAATCAAGTGATGGTGTTGCGAATAGATTTAGGTAGTAAAACTTGGTCTGAAAAAGATTTTGGCCCTTATTATTAGGGTGATATAATGATAGAAGACCAGTCCTTGTTTGATAAATGGTCTAAGCAACATTTTATGGTTGGGGCTGTGGTTGGAGGATTTGGACTCTTTGATGTGTGGCAATACTTTATTTTACATTCTTTGTTTGAAGTATGGGAGAATACAGTAGGTATCGTAGAATGGAGGAAATTAGGTTGGAAAAAATATGATGGAGACTCATTAACCAATATTATAGGAGATACCATAAGTGGCACGGCAGGATTTTTTATTGTAGATAAGTTATTGGATGGGGAGATGGCCTCTCCACCAGTTCTTGCTGGATTACTTACAGTTGGTGCCTTGATGTCTTATTATCATCCGCAACCCGTAGATGAGGAGTTTATGCCCGATAAATATCGTAAGGCTATTACAACAGTAGGTGTATTAGGCTTGGCTGGATTAGGAAGTTACTTGTTTATTCATTGATTAAATAGAGTTCACATCGTATAACTAATCTAATCTTATTTCTCGCCACTCAACCTTTCCAGCCTTTACCAAATCTCTAATTCTTCGTTGCTTGGTGGTGAGATTGGACTTCCCTGATTTAACATCTAACATTACGATAGTTCCGTTTTCTAAATTTTCTTTGGTATCTTGATACCAGTTGAACACCAAATAATCAATAGGCTGTCCTAAAAAACTCCAATCTTTTGAATCCCATGCCGGGTCAATTTCATTATGTTGAAGAAAAGGACACCATTTTTCTAATAATAGTCCTCTTTGAGTGTGTGCGGAGGCGGCCCTACCCTTTTGTTTCTTCATTTCAGTAGTCATAGATTCTACATCTTCGTGTAAAACCTCAATTTGGGTTTCCATTTCACTATTACTATTCCTTAGATTACCTATTTCTACTATGTAATCTGATAACATTGCTTCCATAGTATCAGAAGATTGAGCCATCTGAAGTTCTACAATCTTCAGTTCGGCTTCATGCAGAGAACGAAATAATTCTCGTGCCTTGAACCAAAGATACCCTGCTATGAGAGTCAAACCACTGACTAGGTAATACTCCCACATGGTTTTGTTATGGGTTGCTACCTATTTCAAATTGCTTGAAGTCTATTAGGCTCTACATTGAATTGATAAATAGCCCCACCACTTCCATTGTATTTACGGTCATTGTAAAACATTGCTTCTGCGATAGTAATTATGGTTTCTAATTCGTTAGTAGAGGCTTGATGTAGGCGTTTTCCACTAGTGATTCCCATGTTGTCTAATGTGTCATGTCCATTCTTACCAATATTTTCTTCCAATGTTTGATAATTACTCCAATGAAACATATGAAACTGTTCAGTAGTTCCGTATGTAGGCCATGCAGATTCCCCATAATCAACAATGAGGATTGACGCTGTGTTCCTCAAATTAGTCACCTCAAGGCTCTGTTGGGCTATCGGGGTCCAATCCCAAAGTTTGGCAGATTTCTTTGTATCGGTTTCGGATAGTAACCTCGGTCACACCAGCAGCCATGGCTACATCTCTTTGTGTGCGTGTCACGCCCTTAATACGAGTAGCCAAATATACTGCGGCAGCAGCCAAACCAGTTGGCCCTCTTCCCGTTCCCAATGCTGTAACTGATTCAAAACTCAATATACGAGTGGCTAATGATTCAGTCTGTGCATCCAATTGTAGTTGAGATGCAAAACGAGGCACATATTCTGTGGGTGGTGTTGGAAGAATACGAATACCCAAATCCTTCATAACACGCTTGTAAGTGCGCCCAATTTCTTTACGGCCTGTGCGAGAATGCTGTCCAATTTCATCAAGGGTGCGACTCATACGATTCAATCTGCAAGCCGCATGGATGCAAGCCGCAACTACTCCCTCTATGGAACGACCACGAACCAACTTGCGTTCTACGGCTCGCTTGTAAATTCTTGCGGCATTTTCTCTAACAGAACGAGGCAAAGCCATTTGTGAACCCAAACGGTCAAGTTCATTCAGAGCAGTAACCAAATTACGCTCTTTAGAATCACGAATACGGGTGCGCTGATGCTGACGGCGCAAACGGTTATACTTCCGCCTTTGAGAAGCAGACAAGGTTCCACCAGCCCCATCTTTGTAAGCAGGAGCCATATCAGTAGTCAAACCACCGTCATGGTATAAGTCTGACTTGGGCATACCCCATCGTTCTCCTTCCATGCCTGACCCATCAGCAAATACTCTATTATCCTTGCCCAAATCTACTGTCCATTCGGGCATCACCAATCCACATTCTTTACAATGTGGTTCATCGGCTTCAAAATCAATACTTGTTGATTGGCATTCAGGACAAATATAGGCATCATAATGGAAGTCATCTGCGACCTCTTGTTTCTTTTCATCGTTCATAGTTTCACCCTCTGTGCGTTCATAGTGCGACAACCTATTTAAGCATTTCGTTATCTTTAAGTAGGTTCTTGTCTAAAGCAGTTAGGAAGCCCCACCCCAAATTCTTTGGTTTCTTGAGCCATCTTAATTTCCATTGTTCAGATTCAGCCTCCAACAAAATATATCCACTTTCTTTTTCTTCTCTTTTAGTTATTACGAACTTGACATCTCCAATTTTACTTTTGTAGGGGACCTTCTTCCAATTGTTCTTTTTCTTGTCCCATGCTTTCCATGTCAATTCAGTTTTGTCAAACAACCTGAAAATATCAATTCTTTTTACCTTCTTTCCTACTTCAAAGGTATCTTCAACTGTTTTCTTTGCTTTAGCCATTAATATTCGCCTCGATAGTATGTAGTTGTTCTTCTCTAACTTCTTCATAGTTTCCAATTACCGCAAACCAATCAGCGTCCTCATAACGGTTTTTCGTGTAGGTTTCTACATAAAATTCCGGCATCAGCAGATGACACCATTTTTCGTTAGCCAAAGAGTTTCTTCTCTTCACCAAAGCACAAGATTCATTAGGATAATGATTAGCCCAATCTCTAGTGGCTTGTTGTATTTTCACCCTTCGCTCTCCATTTGCGCCGATAACTACATAGTGGTCTAAGCACCATAAGAAATATTCTTTAGAATTCATTGAATGTCCTCCAAATGTCTTGGGTCAATGCTACAATCGCATGGCGATGGTTCCCAATCACCATCAGCCCCTCTCTGCGCTACAATTCCAGTTCCTTTACAAGTTTTACATTTCATCTAATTCACCCTTATTTTTTCTGCTACTATCTTTCCAATAGGTAAATCACTATTGAGTTCATAGGTGCGAGTCGGAATATCGGTGTTTCTTCCACCTTCTTGTTTTACAATCCCTCGTGCCACAAATAATCTCATATGTCTGGCTACGGAACCTACACCCATCCTGAAGGCGAATCTTTCTGTGAAAGCCCCAATTTGTTTGGCCGATAGTTTCCCACGATGTTTCAGAATGCGAAGTAATGTATATTGAATATGGTTTCGCTTTCCTCTTCTTATCTGATGGTAGCACTCTAAAGAGCAAAATTCTCGGTTGGACTCGTGAAGTTCATAGCGGATATGATATTCATCACCGCAATAATCACAAGAATCTGGAATAGGTGGTTTTCCATAAGGACCTCGTTTGTATCCATTATTTTTGTAAATTCGGCAATAGGTGGAACAGTAATTGGTTTCAATACGGTTGTATTTGGCTCCGCTTTGGATGATACCCCTGCCACAATAGCAGTTCGGCAAACTATTCTGTTGATACTTTTCTTCCATTCTTACACCCCTTGATAAGACCATTGTGCGACCCTATTTAAACCCTGTGATTATCCACAAATTTGTGGTGATTGTGTATGGGCTTGAACATCCATGATGAAGTAATCCCCCATATCACTCTCTGGGTGCGTATCTTTTCCTGTTGCCTGAATCTCCAAGACGATTGTATGATTTAGACTGACATTAAGGCTGACATTCCACACTGTATTTTCAGTGGTTTGATTAGTCCAGAGTAGAGTATCGTTTTCAAAAATGCTAAGGTTAAAATAACCTTGTCCTAACACCAAGTTATCCTCTGAAAAGTAAGTAATCAAATCTATGGTAATATCTAATCCTCCATCACTTGTATTATTTAATTCCCATACAGTTGTATTCCCATAACTCATCGGTGCGCCGTTCCATTGGTGCGAATCATACCACTCATACCCTGTTTTGATTCCATCATCACATTGTATTTCTGCTATGCCATCCTTTTCTAAACATCCTGCTAATGCAGACAATAGCATCAGGGTAATAATAAGGTTCCGAATCATTCTAAATCGTCCTCCGTTCCACGAATTACTCGATATGGAGCGGAATTGTGATAAGTTTTGTCCCTGCGGCCTATTAATTTAACAGGGTGGCTACGATTTCGGGCAATAGTCCCGACAATTTCTTCTCCCAATTCTTTGAATCGGTTATCGTTGCGTAATACAAATGTAACTCTGCGAGGGCTTGGTGGATAACGACCACCACGACTCGTTGTTTTTAACAGTTCAGCGATTTCAGTTGAAATCATGGCTCTTTCTGCTAACATCTCAAATACGGCTTCAGTCCATAAATTCGCTCTTATTCCCATATTATCACCTCACTCTATCAAATCACCATATTTGTTCTTTAGACGCATATATTCTACTGCCCTAATGTGTTTGCAGTTTCTTTGCCTTCCACGGATGCGAAAATCTTGACAGTTGCAGGTGTATCTATCACCCCAATTTACTACTTGATATTGTTTAGTAGCGTCTTGGCTCTCCACCAGCCAAACATCATCTGTCTTTCTAATCACCCCATTTGCTAACGCAATTGTTCTTGCTCTTTGGTTTCTACTCATGGCTCTCACCTAACAAACCATAGGGCGATAACCTATTTAACCATTGTCTTCAAAACCCTAACACCACAACCCGCAGCCCGTAGCAGTGGTTTCACCCCATACAATCATTACGATAAAAAACAGGGTAAATCCTATGAATAACCTCTTCTTGTTGCGTTTGATGGCTGCCAACTGCTCTTCACGGCTGGGCATATCCGGGTCGTAAGTTCCCCAACTCATGAGTTCTCCTCCACATATTCTTGACTACAAAAGATTCCACAATGACATACACCCTCATTGGGAATTTCTTCTTTCAGTGCTGGTTTGCATGGACAAACTCTATTATGTTGTGGGTCGGTATATGGTAATTTCGCTGCTGCTTTTTGCTCTTCTTTTGTTTCGCCAACCACGGTGAAGCAAGGACAATACCTTTTTCCGTGTTTAACTTGCATTTGTGTCAGCCCCATGATAATGTTTTCATTGATTTCATCATCTGGATTAGGTGAATATCCCATTTTATCCCACACCTTTCCCACGAACTTGCGGGTTTTATCAATTTCGGCCAGTGGTAAGTTCATTGTATCCCACCTTATCTTCTTGGAATATAAATCTTCACCAGTCAATGGTGCGTTTCACATCCATACCATAATCATACGGAACACCCTCTAATCTGGTATCCTCTAAATCTTCCCCAATTACTATTAATCCATAATGAGGATATTCTTTATTGAAGGGACCAACTTCTCCTTCTGCATAGGTGAGTTCAGCAATAAGGGCCTGTTCAATTTCATCAGTTCGGGTAAAACCGTAGCCCCAACGCATTCCCTTCCATTCCCACATGATTAAGTCCCTTTCTCTTCGGTCATAATAAGGGCCTTCATAGTGAGTATATTCAAATCCTTTAGGGTTTTCAGCCCATTCTAAAATGTTTGCAGGGTTGCCACTTCCAGCGTATTCCTCAAATATTCCCTCAACTATGTCTTTATTTTCCATCTCTGTGATTAGCATAACATCGGAATAGTAGCCCATAATTATCCCTCAAAGGACAGATACACGGCGAATATCATTCCAACGCATAGTTTCGTTTTCAAACCCCGCCTCAATAATCATTAGGTGCGCTTCAGCCCCTTCATAGGTAGGAAATACGATTTCTGACATTCTGGGGACATTCTCGTTTTCATTTAACCATAGTATTACATATCCTGCCGACATTTAACTCCACTCCCTCTGATGTTCTTCTGAAAATCCACCTTGTTCGCACGGGTCTTTCATAGACACATATACTGACTTTCCAATGCCTAAATTTTCTGACCAATTATCAATCCCTTCGGCTAAATCTCCTAAGAACATTGATAGCATATCTTTTAGAGCCTCTCTAATTTGTCCCATTTCAGCGATTTTGGATAATGCACGGCGATTGGTGCTGCGCTTGCGTAGTAAAATGTCCTCAAAAATTTGATTCCACCCTATTTCTTCCGCAGTTTGAAACTCAAAATCTGTGGCTACCACAGCCATTTGAAAATCTAATAGTAGTTCGCAGATAGATTCTTGCTCAATGATACCTTCCATCAACATCATATTCTGCGCCCATTCCATGACACCATCGGGCAAATTATCTTCGTGAGGTTCAATACAAAGCAGTTGGGCCTCTCCTTCCTCATTTTGACCTAGTAAATATGCGCCCGCAATAAAGACACTTTCCGTTGTATCTGGAATAAAACCCATAACAGGAACAATAGTTGCATTATCCCAATTAGTAATGTTTCCTTCTTTAGCAGTTTCTCTAATTTGAGATTCCAGCCCACTTTCTAACATCTCATTGAATAATTTCTTCATTTTTTCCATATTTCCGCCTCCTGCGTTCTATCTATTATTGTATTACCTATTTAACTATCTTCATTAGGCTAAGAAAGATGCTGCCACCAATGCAGTAGTTCCGATTACCTTTGCTCCCACTAATTTGTTCGGTGTATCCAATTTATCGGTCAATAGATACAATCCGATAACTATTGCATCAATTGTCAGTATAGTTACGATGGCGTTTGGGATACCAAGAGTTTTTCCATGCATTTTATCACCTTAATTTACTATTTGAATATATCCGCTTCTGGCTGTAGGATTATACGCAGCCGAACCTAATGTTAAAAGAAGATAATTATATTGTTCGTATCTTCTGCGTCCAGTCCCTCCTGCTCTCTGACGAGATTTTCTACTGGCTTTTCCATAAAATCTTGCACTTATTTGAGTTCCGGGCCTAATTCTTGCTGCAAAATCTTCTGCTGCATCTCCATAAAGATTAACAAATCCCACAGTGCAGTTAGGGTTTTGAGGAAAACCTACGGGAAATCGTAGGATAGCATATGTTATATCAAACGGGCCTGTTTCATTAAATCTATCTCGCACCCCACAAGCAGGACATTGATTACCATATCCCGCCGCAGATTGTCTTACACTCCGAACCCAATTACCGCCGCAGTTCTGACAATTAAGCCTCATTTCTTGCCCTTGTCCTTCTGATTGTTGAGGGCCATTAACATATCTAAAGTCGGAAGCATCTCTACCATCGGTCACTACATAAGTTAATTCAGGTGTTAATCCTCCAAAATGATTACGCCTTCTGTTCCAACCTTCTCTTTGACTTCTTTTATTGTTCCTAATTTCGGTCACCCATTCCGTTAGCGGTCCCCAATCATTACAAGAAGGATTTTCAAAGTCATATGGCGTTCCTGAATACGAGGCCAATGCTCTGGAAGGTCTAACAACTTCGGAAGCATCTCCAGTAATCCGATTAATACCTCGTCTCGCACTTTCTTGAATATAATTGATAACTACGGTGGACTCTAACATATTTTCTACCCTATCGTAGAGATTAGAAGATTCCTGCATAATAATATTGAACTCTTCCTACTATTTAATTTTGATTATAGCATCTTCCAATGTTGTCGGGCCATTCCAATTGATTTTACACCATCTACTACAATATTTTCATATTCATTTAGAAAATCTTCCCACAAGATATAGTAGGAATTATGCCCTATTTTAGCACAAGGATTCATTTTTAGGTTGCTACTATATCCAATAACGGCCATTCTCTTGAATTCTTGGATAGACATTGTATAGTATCCATTGTGCGGCTTGACATTTTTGAGCCATTCCTGATGAAAATCTACGCTGCTTTTGGATTTCTTGGCTTTAGTGGTTTTTTCTCCGTGCATTTCTTTAACTTCTTGTCGTAAGTCATGTCCACAATTTCGGCAACGCACGAAGACACCCTCTTCATCTTCCGCATACTCTAAGTCAAAACAAAAATCAGAGTATTGTAATGTCCATTTAGGTTTCGGTTCGCCCCATTTACTATCCCACTCTTCTAAAGTGGAACATTGAGGACAGAATGCTGTTGTAGGGACATAATTCTTATTACGCCCTCTCTGTTGCTCAAATCCTTGCGCTTCTTTTTCAGGAATATACCTCTCACTTCCGGAGATAGCCTCTCCTTGTTTAATGGTGTATTCCTCCATAAGTAGGATATATCACAATCACTTATTTAAGCACTACTGTTAAAACTTTCGGGGTATTTTTGTTGTAGGTCAGATAATTTTTGTTGTAGGTCGTCATACTTGGCCCTTGCTTTATCTTGAAGTTCCATAGCCTTTGCTTCTAAAGCGGTGAGTCCTGCACCCGATGGTGTAATCACCACATATCCCTTTTCAAGTTGGTGTAATTGATTAGGGTAAATGACTTGCACCAATCTTGCGGGATTAATAACTGCATTTAGTCCATATTCATTGATTATTTCGGTGGCACAGGTCAAGGCCCTGTCTTCATTCTCAAACACGGTAGCGTTCATTTGGGTCATAAATAGTGATTATATCACTACCTATTTAAGATTGGCTTTTTTAACTCGAATCTTATCTCTACGAGCGGTTTTTCTTAGCGTATCCAACTTTTTGAGAGATTCTTTGAATGGAAGCCCTCTGATTTCAGGATTAAGGTAATAAATTTTGATTATCCCTTTATTGGTAGTTACTTCTTGGTTATGAATAACATTATAGGGACTCATACTTCTTATCCTCATAGAAACTTTGTTGGAAGATAGAGGACATCCGTGCAATTCACCATATCTCGTGATTTGTTTAGCAGTTAATCCTTCCGGAAAAACTCTCAAGATATTGATAAGGGCATAGTATTTGCGAATACCTTGTGCTGCGTGAGAGCAATCATGTCCACAAAATGAATCTTTTCTTCTTCCATCGTGTCGATATTCATACTCTTTATGACACCAATTACACTTTCTTTGTAGCACGGGCCACTTTTTATTAGATACTTTAATATCTTTGGTTAAAAAACAGTATTCACTACAAAAAGACTCATACATACTATCTTTGAATAAGTGCCAGCAATTTGGATGCACACATTTCCTCATGAGATATGTATATCTCTATGACCTATTTAATCATTAATCTTGTTTCGGCCATTTATCTAAAGGACAATCTTGAGTAACCATTTGCGCCTTTATTCGCATATTACATCCGCACAGATTACAAAAACTTCCTGTTAATTTACGGGTCAATTCAGGGCAAGCCCTACAAATTGCCATGCGCTCATCATACATCTTAAGTTTCGTCATCATCTAACGCATCCACAATTTTGGTATTTAATTCTTCTTCTGTATTGAAGGAACTGTAATAGAATTCGTGTTCATCTATTGCCAAATACCTGAAATAGTGAGGTGGAGAATTTAATATATGTTCCTCTATTGCCAAAATGTTGACGATATTGTTCATTATGGTGTCATCAGTATTAGCGATGGTGAAGGTTATACTATATCGGTCATCAATATCAAAATAGTATCCTTTTTTCTTGAAATATTCACTATATTCAGGTTTTATTGTAATAGTAATCTCAATGGAATATTCTTGGTCATCATCTGGGAGAGTTCCTTCTATTGGTTTGTCGTCATCATCATGTTCTGCATATCTATTTATCAAAAATTGTCTAAAATCAGTTACCATTTCTCGCCATTTTGAATTTACCTTCCATAATTCTAAAATTTTATCTGCATTAAGGGATTGGGCTTCCGTATGGTCATCACCATATCCATAATCACATCCACATACATAGTAACCATCAGAATGCTGCCGACAATAGTTAATTAATGAGATAGGAGTATCCATGTATTATTCTTTGACTTTTAGTTATATTAACTTATGTAATCCTAAAGATAAATTGAAATAGTCGTGGAGAGGAAATTATACTATGGGTATAGAAGATGTCGCCAAGTTCGCCAAGTTTGGAAGGGGTGCTGGCGATGTAGGCACCGCTTTTATGAAAACCCAAAAAGGATTGGCGATGGTTGATGCTGCGGTTACGGCAGGGAAGGTTGGTGGTGATGCCGCATCTATGGCTAAATATGCATCTGAACAGGCTGCTATCATCAATAAGGGTGTTTTAGAACGAATGGGTAGATTTACCAAACAGTTAGATAAGGCTTCATCCAATAAATTGATGGGAATGGGTAAAACCCTTAGCGAACAAGTTGGCACTTATTCGGCTCAATTGGCAAAAAAATTAGGTGACCCATCGGCGGCGGGTGAATTATCTAAGTTAATCAATCCCAAAGTAACCAGTATTTACAAGAAATCTATGAAGATGTCTAAGAAAAACTTGATAGGTAAGACTGATGAGGGTGCAGCACTAACTGGTAGAGCAGCAGATGATGTGGCAGAAGCCAATGCCACTTTTGGCTCTAGAATATTGAATGGTATTTGGCCTCCCGGAAGAGGTTCTGTGATTCTTGCTGGTATGGGTATCTTGATTTGGGCTGGACCTTTGGATGCATTAGCAGGTCTAACTACTACCCTTGAACGATTCAATTTCCTCCCTGAAGGGACAACTAATGGTTTAATTGCATTTTGGGGTAAATTAAGAGGATTTATTACGGCTGTATTGTGGGCTGCTATTCTCTTAGGGACATTCTGGGTGATGAATATGGTATTTGGTGCTGCAAAAACAGCAAAAGGTGTTGTAGATGCTGTTACCGACAATATAGTTCCAGATGCAGAGCCATCTGGAGCGTGATAACTTGTCAGATAGTTGGGACTTTGTAATTGCTCCAGAGGATTTGGAAACTACTAATACTGCCGGTGCATTATTACAAATGCTCCCTGATGGCAGCATTGCCAATAAGTCTGGTCAATGGATTTCAACAAGAGGTTATGAGGTAGAAGATAATTGGTGCAGAACTGGTTTGGCAGCCAAGTTGGTGCATATTGATGATAAAGGAAAATCAAAGAATGTTGTAGTTACTGGAGATTCTGGAGAATATGATTTAACTGCTCCCGAAGGCAATAATAAGTTTAGAATATTTGTGAAAACAATTTCTGGGACTGATGAGGGTGATGAACCATGGATTGCTGGGGCTTGGGATTCAGATGCTTTATGTTCGGCACAAGATTTTACTGATATGGTCTGCCAAGAAAATGTGATTGGAGAATTCAGAGGTCGTTCTGATAGAGTGACTGTGAATATCAGACAACTTAACATTCCTTATTTTGCAGCATTGGAAGCAAAAGTTCTTAGTGATTCAGAGAATCCGGAGCGTCTATTACGCAATCCAGAGTTGTTATATCAAAAAACTAGGGAGTTAATAGACCCGAATATGGTTATGGCCCTACGAAGAAGTAAAACATGGGTTACAGACGGAAATGGTGATGGCACATGGGATTTTAATATACCAGACGATTGGCCTCCCGGCCCCATATTTATTACAGTAGAGTATGGATATGACGCAGCCAGTGAAAAAAGCACAGGCGAACTTGGGATGGAGATGTTAGAGAGGGCTGCAATACTAGTTACTATTGGGTTGGAAATAGCACTCGCAATTCTTTGTTGGCCCTGTGGTGTAGTTTATTTCTTGGCTGTTGATGTGTGGGAAATTGCCCAACTGTTTGCTCAAGTTCCAATGGGGGGACAAAACAAATATGGTTGCACATTCCCCCCTATCACCCACGCAACTCCTCTGTTGGCCGCTTATCAGATAGACTATAAGGGTTCGGAAGCAAAAATCTATGAAGATATGGATGCTGGGGCGAAACAGTTTATGGCACAGTTGGTAAAAGATGAAGAAGTTAGGAAACAAAATATGTTGCTATCTTTAGGAGTCGTTGGAGGTGCAACTTTATTAGTTGCAGGTTTTTGGTTAGCATTCGGAGGGGAATAAAGATGCCAGCAGAGAATGAAAACTTAGAAGAACAACGACAAGAGAACTTTTTGAAAGCCTATAATGATGGAAAAAGCCATGTCGCTGGTGAAGCATATTGGGATGAACCTGATTTTACTATTTTTGATGTATTAGATATGGAGGATGAACATGAATATCCATGGGTTTGTGACACATTTCACCAATATGCGATAGGCACTAGTCAGAAAAATGCAGATGAGAATGATTTGAGATTATGGAAGAACGATATTATTTTTGGTTTTCAGGCTAGTGATACCAGTGGATGGTGGAGTGCGGATTTGGGAACATCAATGCATTATAGCAGCGACCACAAAGTTCGTATTGATATTTATCACACAGATTCTAAGGGAAGGGTGGATAAAGTAATATCAAATTATGATTTAATGGGTGGGGATGCAGATAATGGTATTAGATACCTTCCTTTTTATCCATCTAAAATAGGGAAATATACTGTCTGGATTAATAGAGTCCTATCAGCAGGAAGTTGTGGTGTTCCCATGGAAGGAACTAACAATTTTTGGAAATACGAGATAGAAATAAAACCTCCCGCAGAAGGTGATGAGATACCTGATGGTATTGATGTGGATTATGATGCACTTAGGGAAGAATTTGAACAGTATCAATTAAATATGGCTTTAATGGGTGGGGAAACAGTATCTCCGATTACCCCTCTGGCACTATTAGGAACTGGTATAGTAGTGTCTTTAATAGCATATGGTATGTTTTCTTTATTCAAATAAATGAGTGTGTCGAGACCAAACTTCTTGCATTGAAGAAGTAGGAATAATTTTTCCATCCCATCGCTCTGTTTCCCAACTAAACAAAATACTTGCCACTTCATATGGAGAAGAAAAATCGTTTTCATTTAATTTCTTTATATCTTCTTCAGTTAAAGGCCAAACGGGAAGTCCAGTCTTCCCATTCAAAGAATATGGACATCTAATTATGCCCTGACGATGTGCTGGAGCCAAATCATAACGATATAATGGCATTTTTGTTGCTAATATGGCTATTTTTTGAATCTGGAAACGATATTCTTTCCCTAAGTTACGCAGAGGGTCCCACTGCTCTACGGTTTTTAAATTAAATCCACATAATTTCTCTGCTTCTTCGGCAAATAACCAGACATGGAATCCTTTGTTACCACTAAATACTATTTCGGGTGAGTATCCCAAATTTACAAGATAATTAAAAATCTTGTAAGAATTTTCCCATGCCACTCCTAAATCTTGGTCATCTATGTCCCAAACCATATCTTTTCCTTGCCATATGTTATGGTAAGTTTCTATGCCAATTATGTTAGGGTCTAAATAAGTTCTCCATAATTCGGCATATTTTTCTCTTTCTTCTTTATTCCAATCACTGGAACTTTGTTCTCGCAGTCTTGGTGGTAACTCTACTGCGTCCCAATTAATATGATTCGTTCCAATATAAACAGAAGTTGGTCTTTTATCTGCATCTAAAATATTTAACCACTTTAATGTGTCTTCAGAGTGATTGATTCTACACTTGCGTATTCCAAATACACCAACTTTTTCATCATCTATGAGCCATTTTACTTCTCGATGGCGAGCCTGATGCCAAATAGCGGTGCCAATTTCCCGCCGACTATACCATTCCATACTATATTTACAGCCCATCACCTATTTCAATTGGTAGTAGTCTGAAGTTTATGGTCTGAAATTGTTCTGGTGAATCTTCATTTAAGTGCCAAAACTCTGGTGAATTCTCAAGTTCTGTTATTGCATATACAGGAAACCCTATCTCGTCCAAATCCTTGTAGGAGTCATCTTCCAGTTCATCAATGAGGTTAGTTATTGCTTCACGAAGTAGCATCGAGTAGTGAATAAAAATAAATTCACTAGATTCCACACTATAACTATTCATTTCGCCATCGCTGCCACGAAAATCATGCGCTATTTCTACGAGAAATTCTGCCAACAATGTGTTTTTGTAGTAAATCCAGAGGTTGGTGTATGCTAAATTTCCAAATTCATCCTCATCCTCATCAAGAAAGGTGTGTTCAAACTTATATTTGAAGTTGAATATTTTAAATTCGGGCAAATCTAATCACCCATATCGGGTTATTTCCAAAAACGCCTTCATCGCTTGTGCTTCGCTAATAATTCCTAATTGGATGTTGGCTTCTAATGCAAGTAGGGCTTCTTGTAACCTTATTTCTTTCATCATTACATTATTTATGACCGCTTTTTCTAATGGTCCAGCGGTTTTGTAGGTATCAGGAAAGATAACTGCACTGTTAAATTCTTGGAGTTCTTCTGCATCCATTTTTAGACCAATTCCAATGTGCATTTGTGCTTTTGTAATCTTTCCATTTTTGTAAAGCCACCTCAATTCATCGTCCGAGATTTCCCCTAAGTGTCTTGTAATTGTTTCAGCACGGCGTTCTGTGGCTGGTCGGAAATTCTTGCCTAAAATTTCATATATTTCTTCTTCGGTGGCACCGCCGAGATATTCATTAGTTTCTCTATCAAATATACCATACTCATTTAATTTCATGCCACGACTTTTTGCTGCTCTTCTGATTCCAATATTGTATCCTGCCGGTCCAGTAAAATAAAGTAATGCTGCACCCAAGGCCCTTGGGGTAGTGACTCTAATATCTACTTTAACCCCATCTACAATTATCTGTGTCTTTTTTTCACCGACCCAACTTACTGAAGAATATTCGCCAGATAAACTCTCTACAATATTAGGTAAAGTTTCTCTCGGTTTTAGGATAACAACTATATCTAAGTCTCCGGGGTCTTCCCTTCCTCTTCTGAAACTTCCCGCAACTTCAATAAATTCGCAAGAAGGTTGTAATAAACCAGTCATTTTTGTCGCTAATGCTTCTGCTTGTGGTCGAGTCATCCTTTCTTCTTCGGGTCGGTCTTCGGCGGCGAATGATTCTGCATTTTTCTCTCTTTCTTTTGGAAGGCTAATTTGAATATCCTTTCCAC
>CAZMPT010000002.1:0-27969 GCA_964568285.1 uncultured archaeon
CCACATCGAAAAAGTTAGAAATCTTGGTGCCAAAGAAAAGCACAGAGCTGCAAACCAACGGCTACGATAATTATCTGTAAGTTCTCCTGAAAGAATAAAAAAACCAAATGTGGAGACCAATGATAACAGCAAACTATGAATTATAATGTAATCAAATATTGTTAGACCTGTCAAGGAAGTAAGTGATGAAGCAAGAAGTGTAGCTCCAAGAGGCGAGGTGCCCGGAAATAAACCATACAGAGACAACATATTCTCTGCCCAGAAGACTTGACCATGTGAAATAATCGACTTGGCCATTGAAATATAATAAAAATTATCTGTCCCTGTTGGAGAAGGAGTTACTGGATATCGTAGAAGAAGTGTAAGAAGTCCAAGTAAAATTAGACCATTTTTCTTGGACGGGCTTGGGTTCTTCATGCTTTATCAGATAGATGATGTATTAAGCATATATGCTCGATAGAAAATAGCAATTTGTACTGCATATTTTTATATAGCAGAGACTGTCCTCTGAAACCACCTATTATGGGGGCGTAATTTGTCTATACCTGACAACACGAATTACAGTCTAATGGCATTGCTGATTGTAACAGCATTACTAGTTGGTAAAAGTGTAGATGGATATCCTGGAGGAGGAGCACAGGAAGGGGCTGGAGAAGGATGGGCTGAGGATGTCGTTGCCCACGGTTGTAACTGTCATACGGGAGATCAACTTAACGAAGGGATGTACAATTTGGAAGGAATACCCAATTCCTATATTCCTGAAACAACTTATGAAATAACTCTATCTGTAAATGACAGCAATGTGGATAGGTCTGAGAATGATAATGGAAGATACGGGGGATTTCTAGCCGTTGTAAGTGAAGGTGAATTCGAACCAAACAGTAACTACTGGACTGGGGATAGTGGAGCTTACATCTCTCACAATATGGAAAGTAACACTGTAAGAAGTTGGGTTTTCCAATGGACTGCGCCTGACGAAGGCACTGGTGATGCGGTTTTTACTATCTACTTTAACGTTGTCAATGGAGAAGCATCGGCAGGAGACCAGTGGTCTTACCTAATAGCTGTCTCTTTAGGAACTCCACAAGAGGCTTCGGGAGAGGTTTCTATACATGAACTAGGTGTAACCTTAATGCAATACTGGATTGGACTACTTGGAATAGCTGTTGTTCTTTTATCTGTTCTAGTAACCTACGTAGTAATGAGAGGAGGGAGTTCACATTACAGAGGTTAATGAAATTCTAGAGAAAGTCGCAAAAGGTGAACTCACATCCGAGGACGCCCAGAAAATACTGGGGACTTACAAAGATGAGGATCTTGGTAAAGAATTGAGAAATGTACCAGGTAAAGAACAATTGGAGATCTTTGGGATAATCCTGATTCTATTAATATTAGAATTGATGTATGATACTCTCTTCATTTATGGAATACTAGAGAACTGGGATCAACAATTTCTTTCATTTACAATCGCTATGGCTTTCTTGATTCTGGGGCTCATGATTGATTTGTACAGAAGATCATTCATGCCAGACGTTCTTGAAGTGAAAAAGAGAAGGAGGAAGGTTATCACCAAACTGGAGAGATAATTATGGACATTACACGTAGAGGTTTCTTGAAAGGTGCTATCGGTCTTGCTGGAGCAGGAATTACTGGAGCGCTAACCGTTCCTGCACTAAAATCACTTCTTCCCCCTCCAGTAACTAGGTGTAATGAGGATGATGCACACGAAACTTTGACTTACAAGGGTGAAAGTGGAAAGTGGTACGAGAGTATGAATGGCGATGTAGCCAAGAAAGAGGATTTCAAACTCTGGGATGTTGCTATAGTTAACTGGGGTCCAAAAGAATTAGAAGAAGAACTAGGAAGCTGTGAAATCCAACTAGCTCTTGTCAAAGTCCCCACAGAGAACAGCATGGAGGAGCTAGGTGTTTCTGATGATGGTGGAAACAGCACGATGATGGCATACCACACCTACAAGTGTCCACACCTCTGCTGTAAACCTGTTTTCACACCTGAAGGAACCAGTACAATCAGTGGCGGTGATTACGAAAATATGTTTCTTTGTCCATGTCACCTTTCTTTGTTTGACCCTATTTCTATAAGTGAAGAAACTGATGAACTGGGAAGAAAAGTAATGGCTGCGGAACTATTGGAAGGGCCTGCCCCGTATGGACTACCAGTGGTACCTATTGCTGAAAAAGATGGAGGATTGATAGGCCTAACTACTCACCTAGATTGGCTGAAATATTGTGGACAAGGATGAGACTTAACCGAATCTTAGCTGTGTTAATTGGGTGTTTAGCTATACTGGCCTTGCCAGTTAGTGCTGAAACACCATTGATGGAAGAATTGATGAAGAAGTATACTTTCCCGCTGATTTTCTTGTCAATGGCTGGAGCTGTCGCAGGAATTGCATATCTTTACGTAACTGGATTACTACCAAGCGCTATATTCGAATCTTGGAAATGGATGGATGAGAGATTTGCATTACACAGATATTTTTCCATGGCTAAAAGGGAATATTATTCCGTAGTATACACATTGCTTCCAGCAACTGGAAGAACCATGCCACAGTCTCATACGGAAAGATATAATGTCAAAGCAGTATGGTACTGGTATCCATTCTACTCATTGGGTGGGTTATCCTTCTTTGCATACATCGTATTAACTATATCTGGAATCTATTTGGGATTCTACTACGTTCCAGATGGTGCATTCGTAGATGAAAATGGTGGGCCGTGTGGTACAGGACATTGTACTTCTGGTGCATATCAATCAATGGAATTGATAATGACTCAGGTAACTTTCGGATATATTATCAGAGCGGTACATCATTGGTCTGCTCACTTCATGGTTGCCTCCGTTTTCCTCCACATGATGAGAGTTTACTTCGTTGGTGCATATCGAAATCCAAGAGAAGTAAATTGGATGCTAGGATCAATCTTACTTATGGTTACAATTTTCTTTGGATATACTGGTTATCTGCTACCATGGGATGAATTAGGTTTTGCTGCAGGGTCGATCGGACTGGAAATGGCTACGTCAATACCTGCCATGGGGCCTTTAATGGCACAGATTATATTTGGTGGAACGCAACTTACCGGAGATACAATAACTAGAATGTACTGGTTGCATATTTTTGTTCTGCCTTTGATTGGAACTATATTGATTATTGTTCACATGGCACTTGTTTGGATACAAGGGGAGGCTGAGCCGCACTGATGAGTGAAGAAAGCGCGACCGAGATGATTACGGAGTATCAGGACGAGCAGATAGCTCTTGATACTATAAGCAAAATTGAGGACAGAGAAGAACATTCGGTATTGGAAGCTGACATGGTTAAGGGTGAACCCCTTTATCCTCATGAATTGACAAGAGATGCGGTTTTGAGCATGTATATCATGGCTCTATTCTTCTTCTTGTCTGCTTTTGTTCCTCCTCCCTTGCACAAGGCTGCTGATCCGACTGCTGGAACTGCTTTTCCACCACCATTGCCTGATTGGTATCTTTTGTGGGCCTTCGGCTGTCTTAAAGTAGCCTGGGACATCAAAATAGGAATACCTCTTTCAATGATTCCATTCTTAGGATTAGAGGATGTTGAACTTTTCTTAATGAGTGCAAAAGTATGGGGAACTTTAGTCCAAGGTATGATTGTTGGACTTGTAGTTGCTGTTCCATTTATTGACAGAGCAATAGGTATCCTTATTGATCCCCAATATGGAGATGTGGTCAATAGAGGTCATGAAAGAAGGCCAATAGAAGATCCAGTTAGGGCTGCTATTGGAGTCTACGGGATTGCTATGGTTATCATGCTTTCTATTTTCTCAATCAACGCCAATATCGCAATCTATTACCCAGACATAGATACTGATGTACTTATGAAATGGACACTTTGGGGCCCAATTGGTTGTGCAGTAATCACATATATGTTCCTAGACCGAAGAAGGTCTGAAGGTGCCAAACCTCTGTCAGATGAAGAAAGATTTGATCTATACACAAATGGAATAACTGATAGAAGAATGCAAAGAATCTATGAATTCAAGTTGAATAGATGTTATCAGTGTGGTCTCTGTGATGATATTTGCCCAGTCAGAGACATGGAAGGTGAACACGAACTCAATATTATTTTCAACACATTCCAGAATGAGCATGATGGAGTTGCCATGTGGTCATGTATAACGTGTGGAATGTGCACAGCCGTCTGCCCTCAGAACATAGAATATGTTGACTATGTTCTTGAACAACGGGTATTGGCAACTGCAGGAGTAAGCTCATGAGTAGAACTAAACCATATTCAAGGACAATACCACACCCACTTTTTGAGAGATTAATTGTGGAAGACGCAATGAAAGAAGAAAAGGAACCATGGAAACCAGATAGGCCGCATGAGTATGGATACTTCCCCGGTTGTGTTGACTTTATGGATGTAGAAGTAAAATTCACACATCTTAACAAGGGAGATGCGGATCATGCATCTATCGCTGCAGCATCAATCAAGCTTCTCAACTATGCTGGAATTGATCCATTAATACTTGATATGAATGTCTTCAAGTGTACTGGTCACGACCAACTCTGGCAGGGGCAGCTAGAGGTCTTCGACACGCTGAAAGAGCACAATATGAGAAGACTGAAGGAATCTGGAATCAAAATAGTGACCTGCTCTTGCGCTGAGTGTTACCGTACATTCGCTGTAGATTATGATTTACCTGGAACCCTAGGAATAAAGGTTGAACACATTACTCAAACTCTGCAAGGAAGAGGATTGAAATTCAAAGCGCCCGAGGACGTTACTGTTGCCTACCATGACCCGTGTCGATTAGGAAGGATGATGGGTGAATATGAAGCTCCAAGAAATTTGATTCAATTGGTTGACGGGGCCCAAATGGTTGAACTGGAAAATAACAAAGAACGTGCATTATGTTGTGGCGTTTCGTCAATGATGTACTGTAATGATGCTACAAAGGCTGTTCGTCGAAAACGTCTGGATCAAGGTGCAGATGCTGGAATTGACATTATGCTCGGTGGGTGTCCTAAATGCTACATGCACATGCAATGCATGTTGAATGAAGAAAGGATGAATCCCGAGGAAGGACATCACCACGACTATGAAATGATGGATCTTATGCAATTTCTAGTTGCTTGTTTGGAGGAAAAAAGTTAGTGGCTGAGATCGATAAGAACTTCATGAGCACGCACCAGAAGGTAGCTACTCATGATGGTGATTCTGAACCGATACAGATCTGGGCCAAAGATTCAGATTCTTATGGTGGTGTCGGAACAGATAAACTTGGTATCTGGGGAAGTGTTGTAGCCGTTGATTTCGACATATGTGTCGCTGACGGCGCTTGTATCGAAGCCTGTCCCGTAGACGTCTACGACTGGTTCGATACACCTAATCATCCTGCCTCCGACAAGAAGGCATTGATGTCTAGAGAACCTGACTGCATTGTATGTAGAGCATGTGAGGAAGTCTGCCCCGTTGTAGCAGTTCTGATTACAGATCCTGGAGATATTGGGTCTGGAGCTCAAACTGAAGTATCGGAGGAAGATGATACAGATGAACCTGTAGAGGCTGTAGCAGAAGCACCCGTGGCCGTCGCGTCTGATAGTACGTCTCTCTTCTTTCACAAGCCAAATAAATGGCTCAAAAGAGCAAAAGATGTTCTCGATAAAGAAGAATTGCCATCTACAGGAATTGAAAAAGCGAAGGGCATGTTTAAGGATTTAAGAAAACAAACTTTGGATGCGCTACCACGGGGTAAGGATTACATGGCTCTGGTTGAAAACGAAAAATGTATTGGGTGCACCCAGTGTGTCTACTTCTGTAATTTTGCCTCAATAGACATGATTTCTTGGGATTTGCAGGCTAGAACCTCACAATTTGAATCAAAGAAGGCCTTGATTCTAGAAGATACTTGTACTGGATGTACTTTGTGTGCATTTGCTTGCCCAGTTGAAGCTATAACTATGGAAGCAAGAATTTAATCCTAGCAATTGGGTCAATGACAGAAAAATCCGAAGTTGATTATCTTTTTTACTCGATTATTGGAGCAATATGGTTTGCTGTTTTGTATGCAATCTGGGCTGCTACTGAATCAGGAGATCCTGGTTACGGACAGGCTGCATTTCTTGTTGGTGGAATAATTGCTACCATGTATATGTTCAAAAGAAAAAGAGAAAGGCCCAGAATTGGAAGAGAGGAAATAGAAATACCTGAAGCTGAATTTTCAGTAGAAATACCTGAAGAAGACGATAAATATTTTTTCAGTGAAAAAGCGTATCGCAAAATAATATGGATAACGACGCTTTTTGCCTTAATAACAATAAGTATTTTCTTAGAAACTATAATGTCAAGGAAAAATGTAGGACTAGGTCTTCTTTTGTTGGTATTGGGAATTATAGTGTTCCTAGTACCCATACTACTTCCTGTTAAAGATGATATTGAAACTTTAAAGAAAAGAGCTGAAAAAGAAAGAAAAAAGGCTTGGCATAAAGGTAAATTCGACCAGTCTAGTGAAGAAGAGTGAACAAAATCCTTCAGGAAGTTCTGAAAAGAGTCAAACCTGACAAGAAAGAAGAAGCTAGAATAGCCAAATTAGCACAAGATTTGCTTGTTGAAGCCAAAAAAAATGATTCGAATTATACAGCTTTAATAGTAGGTTCAGTAGCGAAAGGAACTTTTCTGAAAGGTGCCGACATAGATTTATTCCTTAAATTCAAAAAAGGGACCGATCTAAAGAAAGAAGGGCTGAAATCAGCCAGAACAATTCTACCAGATGGAAGAGAGCTTTACGCACAACATCCATATCTTCGTGGAGAGAGGCACGGTATTGGACTTGATGTCGTACCCTGTTACGAAGTCAAAGACCCCTCAAAGCCCGTATCTGCTGTTGATAGAACACCTTTTCACACTGAATGGGTAAAGGAAAATATTGGTGGGATGGAAGATGAGATAAGGCTCACCAAACAATTTCTGAAGGGGGCTGGTGCATATGGTGCCGGAGCGGCTATTGGAGGTTTTTCAGGTTATCTGGTGGAAATTCTTTGCATAAAAAATAAGGGTTTTACAAATCTTCTTGAAGAAATAGCAAGTTGGAGGCCACCTATACAATTGGGAAAAATTGAAGGGGTACCTGACTCACCGATAATGCTCCCTGATCCTGTGGATAAAGGAAGAAATGTAGCTGCTGGAGTGACTCTCAGGGGACTCGGGGCGGCTATTCTAGCCTCTAAAGCATTTTTGGAAAATCCATCTGTTGATTTTTTCTTTCCAAAGAAAAAAGAGAGAGTGGCAAAGGGTCATGTTACTACAGTCATAATACCTCATCCAGGAGGCAGCGAGGAAACGGCATTGCCATGGCTTCAGAGACAAGGTAGAAAGATTTGTAGAGCCATAACTGAATTCGAATTAATTGCTTGGAATGTCAATCTAGGTGAGAAAGGGTTTATTGTTCTTGAAACGTCAATTGTTGAACTACCTGATATTGTGCCTCACAAAGGCCCTGCTCCTTGGGATGATGGGGCTATTGAGTTCCTCAAAAAATATCCAGACGCTTCATTGAGTGGAGAGAGGTTGGAAATAGGAAAACCACCTAGGCATTCTAAGATTGAAGATGTGATTCTCGAACTGTTGCCAAAAGCTGTTGTTAAGTCAGGTTTGGAAAAGGGAGCTGAACCTGTACAAAGGGTGCCTTGGTTAGATTAAAAATAAAAAATGGGTAGATGGGAGTCGAAACTCCCATTTACCTGTTGAACGGGGCTTTGCAGCCCCGCTCTATTTTCGGTGACTAGCTCTACGATTGTAGTGCTATATCGTAACCGATTACGTCACCGGTTGGCTCGAACTTCATACGGAACGAGTAGTCAGATACATCTGAGACACTCTCTAGATCCGAACCAGCTTCGCTTGGGTGAACTTCAAATTTGTCACCTGGGCTCAGCTTGCCATTGAAGTCGTTGTCAATGAAGACTACAGCTTTACCCTGGCCTGAGTAATAACCGTATACATCAGAGACTAAGCCATCAGTCTTAGTGTTTCCCTGTACATCCAGTAGATACCAGTGTACTGAGTTTACGGAAACTTGTGGGTTAATTTTGACGATCTGAACCGTCCATACACCACTTCCGTCTTCGCTTGCTATCATACTGCCAGTTGGTGCGTTCTTGGTTGTACCACCAAGGAAACTGCTAGCCCAAACATACAGTACTGCAGCCAGAACAACCGTAATTGCGACCATCAAAATGACAGCAATTACAGGCGAAACTGCCTGCTCATCGTTCACTATTCTGCGCTTCATAGTTGTGTCCTCTGACCGAAGTCAGAATTTGAGGACACTTATCTGAGCATATATACCTTACGTTAAACGATCCCTACGTAGAACAAGAGCTCCGATTACTGTCAAGAGCACAGTTATGCTAGCTCCAGTCCAAGCCATTGATAACGCCCATTCAGGTACATTAGACTCAGAATGTGCTTCTACTTCTGGTGGTCTTAAAACTGAATTGTAGGATGACCAAGTTTCTCCATCTTGGTCTAAAAACGTTATCAATAATTCAGCCTCTCCCTCTCCTAATTCAAATGATTCTCCAGGAGCTTGCCAGTGGAAAGTCCAACCCTCATTACTCTCTGAAAGGCTTAATTGGTGAACATCAGAATCAAATTCAGTCGTCTCACTCAAAGTTCCATTGGTAACTGTAATATCTACAGATGATATCGCTGAGTAATTACTAGCCGTCAAAACTACCTCATATGATGACCCTGTAGCATAGTGTAAATCTTCAGGCAAGCCATCTACTCTGTAAACTGGATCATCGGCCTGTGAAACGGGAATAAACAGGCAAATTGTCAGTATCACAAGCAGCCCCTTTCTAACTCTATACATATGAACTTGTAAAGCGATTTTGGTATTCTATTTAAGAATACGTGCCATCATCTTGTTAGACCGCGTGTTTGTAAACTTTCCAGTATCAAACGTACTTCAGCTTCCCGAAGACCCAGAGCTGCGGCTGCACCCTCTATAGTATAATCCTTATTGTGCAATATATGGTGCAAAAGTCTGCGTTCTTCATATGTGCATTCAGCACTTTGTGCTGCAGATGTTATTTCTCGATTCAGTTCTCCAACAAGTGCCATCAAACTACGTCTCTCATCCTCAACTTCACCAATTGAATTCCTTAGATCCTCTGAAACACGCGAAAGGAGATCCATCCTTGCCTTTGAATTCATATGACGTGACTCTGAAACTGCATCCAGAACTCGTCTATGTTGCTCGGAAAGATTTGAAATATCAAAATCGGTTTCAGCTTTTTGTTTGTAAGTCGAAGGACCGATATCTATGTGGAGGGAGACCTCTTTTGATGCTTTGTAAACTCGGCGATTAGGGCCTCGGGTGCTTGGTTCATCGCGTGATTTTACCAGACCATGTTGTTCTAATATTCTAAGATGTTTGACGACTGCCTGCTGTGTAACATCTATTTCACGTGATAATTGCAATGGATATAAGCGCTCCACCGACAATAACTGGAGAATACGGCGTCTTGTAGGATTCTCTAACAAATAGAACAGCTCGTCCACTTCATCAATCGACATATCAACCTCCGGTTGTATACTGATTGTTGTAATGGGATAATAAAAATTACTATTGTGTCCCGACAGCCTTTAACATATATGTTCAATAGGTTATTATGGACTATCGAAAGCCCAGCAAAAAAGTGATTGTTGAATCGGTATTAGAGGTCCTTAGAGAGAGAGGAACTGTTGACACTCAGACCAAGATGCATAAACTTACAATGAAGAATATGAAAAGCAAAGACAAGGCTTACAGATTATCTGCAGAAAGAATGAGAATAATAGCTATACAATCCAGAAAAGTGAAAATCGGAATAAGAACTCGGTCGGTTGGAGATACTCCAGAAGCAGATGAGAGTGATTATCGGAAACAAGGTTTGGGATATGACCCTGTAGTAAAGAGATGGAGGAGAATAAGGGCTGGAGAAGATCAGAGTGGAAGACATCACCACAGAGGAGAATTCGCATCGCCTGGGCAGCCTTGTCCAGTTTGTACGGCCCCTCTGAAAAAAGTCCATAATGCAACTCTGTACGGTGGCAAAGTAGCTATTGGTTTCCGTTGCAATTTATGTAGATATCTTACAGGTCATCGATGGAGAGAACCATCACGATATTCTTTTAGTCTAAAAGGCGGCAAATAATTGGAGATTTTCGATCATAGAGGCATCTGTCTTAAGAAAGATAAAAGAGCCGTATATCTTGATCCCTCAAGTGGTAGACCAGATGGTGCTGTCACACATGCTCATTCGGACCATCTTAGACCTCGAACCCACATGACTCCTCCAACTGCAGATGTGATGAAAGTTAGAACTGGATCGAAGAAAGCAACACTGCATGATTATAATGAGAAATTTCGTATTAATGATTTTGAACTTGAATTCATCTCCGCTGGACACGTTATAGGTTCAGCTATGATTGAATGTGAAGGTGTTCTGTACACTGGGGACTACAATCCATATGGAACCGTTACGGCAGGAATCGCAGAACCTAGAGAATGTGAAACACTTATTGTTGAATCTACCTATGGAAAACCTGAACAAACTCTACCTGACAGAAATGAAGTACTAAAGGATTTACAGGCTTGGATTACTGTAACTTCCTCTAATGGTGGAGGAATTGTAGGTGCATATTCGCTGGGAAAGGCGCAAGAAGTAATATCCACAGCAAACAAAGCCGGTGTTGTTCCGGCTGTTTCCGAGATTGTAGGGGCTGTCAGTGATGTTTACAGAAAACATGGAGTGAAAATGGATTATGTTCCGTACAGTGAATTAGATGAAAGTGAAAAAAAGAATCCAGGCTTGTTAGTAACATCAACAACAGCAACTAGTGGCAGAAGACCTGATGAAACTGTTCGAGATCTACGAAGAAATGGAGCGAAAGTGGCCAGAGTATCAGGATGGTGTGCATTTTCAAGTTGGGCTCTAAGAGGCGTGGACGCTGGATTTCCCATAAGCGATCATTCTGATTTTGGAGGTACAATGAAATTCATAGAAGATTGTGCACCAAAGCAAGTCTATACTGTACATGGTTCAACAAAAGAACTAGCTAAACAAGTCGAGAAGAAATTAGGAATAAATGCTAGGCCGTTACCTAAATATGGGGAAGTTTCGATAGAATCATTCACCTAATATGAGCAAGGGAAAACTAGTGCTGGTGCGGCATGGTCTGTCTGTTTACAATGACCAAAATCGATTCACTGGATGGAAAGATGTCGAACTAAATCAACAAGGAATTGATGAGGCAAAACAAGCTGTTTCAATCCTGAAAGATTATGAATTCGATATGGCCTTCACATCTAATCTAATAAGAGCACAAGACACTCTTAGTATTATTCTGGAAGGAATAGGACAAAGTAATATTCCAATCGAAAAGGACGTTGCACTAAATGAAAGAGATTATGGAAATCTTATTGGACAGAATAAAGCTGAAGCTGCTGAAAAATTTGGGGCCGAACAGGTTCACATATGGAGGAGAAGTTACGACGTTCCCCCACCAGGTGGTGAATCGCTAAAAGATACTGCAGAACGTGTTATTCCCTATTTGGAAAAAATGATTATGCCAAATATCATTGAGGGAAAACAGATTATTGTTAGTGCCCATGGAAATAGTATCAGAGCAATTGTTATGTCACTTCAAAATTACACTCCAGAACAGATTTTGAAAACTGAAATTGGATGGTGTGAACCTTGGATATTCCATTTTGATGAAAGAAAAATTACAAATCTCGAGATAATACCAAGACCTGGGTTCAAAAGTATGAGTGGACTTCCTGATTAACGGTGTTCAGACCAGCCCTTGATCATCCTTAGATTACCTTGAGTGGCCTTGATTACCTGTTCACGTCCCCATTCATCTTTAATGACTATATCATCACCTCTTGCCAGAAGAACAGCTTTGACGAAATAACCTGATTCAGACTTGAAGGTTATTTCCAATTGTCTCTTCGAACCTTCACCATCCCAAACGACAGGATAACCTAACTCATCGTAGTAGTTCTCAATTTTTTTCATGAACCTGTCGCCTGCGGTCATTCTTAGTTACTTACTAAGAAGGCGTTATTAATCATTGTTTACAAGGGCACATTTGTAAAGACACCATTCTCTGGAGAAATATAGCCCCGTAGTGTAGCGGTCCATCATTCAGGCCTTTGGAGCCTGAGACCTCGGTTCGAATCCGAGCGGGGCTACCAGATTAGAGCCCGTAAATCTCGCTATATTTTGATTGTAAATATTTTACAAAATCTGCACTGCTTGGTTCTTTACCAGTAGCTTGAGTCATCAGATCTGCAGGTAGTAATTTCGAACCATGAACATGGATATGACTTCGCATCCAGTCCAATAATACTGTAAATTCACCCTTGGCTATCTTTTCAGGAATCTTCGGATTGTCCGCCAATGCTGCTGCATAAAGCTGAGCAGCATACAGGTTTCCAAGAGTGTAAGTTGGGAAGTACCCGATAGCTCCCATTGACCAATGAATGTCTTGCAGTACTCCCTTTGTATCGTTCGGAGGAGTTACACCAATGTATTCCTGCATCTTGCTGTTCCAGAATTCTGGTAAATCTTTTACCTTAATATTTCCATTGACCAGTTGTTTCTCAATCTCATAACGAACCATGATGTGTAAATTGTAAGTGGCTTCGTCTGCCTCTACACGAATCAAGGAAGGTTGGAGTGTATTTACCGCACGATGCAGGGTATCTACAGTAAGGTCCGAAGGTAAATGTGTGAAAGTAGACTTGAATTCCTCAATATAGAATTGCCAGAATTCATGACTTCGCCCAACCATATTCTCCCACATCCTAGATTGTGATTCATGAACTCCCAATGAAACTGCTTGACCCATAGGCGTACCTTCATGTTCCTGAAGAAGACCTTGTTCGTAGGTGCCATGACCTGTCTCATGCATTACTCCATACAAACAGCCAAATGGAAATTCCTCATCATAGCGAGTTGTAAATCGGACATCATTTGGTCCTGCTCCCGAGCAAAATGGATGTGTTGAGGTGTCCATTCTTCCCGCATCAAAGTCAAAACCAATGCTCTCAGCCACTTTCAAGGAAAATTCTCTTTGCTTCTCTTCCGAGAACTTTCCGATATCCAAAAAACTCAGGTCTGGCTGGTTCTTGCTTTCACCTACTGCCTTGACAAGTGGAACCGTGGCGTCTCTGAGTCCTGCAAAAAGAGGATCCAACTGAGATACTGTCATACCTGGTTCGTAAATATCTAGCAGAGCATCGTAGATGTTGTCATCATATCCATAATATTGTGCAGTTTTGCAAGTCAATTCAACGGTTTTCTCAAGATAAGGCTGGAATTTACTGAAGTCATTCTCTGCTCTAGCTTCTTGCCAAACCTGAAGTGATTGTGATTTGTGGCGAGCTTTCTCTTCGACCAATTCTTCCGGTAATTTTGTGGCTTTATCGTAGGATCTTCTTACCTCTCGCACATTAGCTGCCTGTTCATCCGTAAGTTTCTGAGATTCCAAAGAATCTAACAGTCTTCCCATCTCAGGATCTGTCATTCTAGAATGTGCCTGTTTGGACAGAAATGCCATCATTTCAGAACGTAGTTTGCCTCCCTTAGGTGGCATCATGGTTTCCTGATCCCAACCCATAAGGCCTGTTAGACTATGGACTAAACTTAGTTCTCTGACTCTACCTATGAAATCGTCATAATCGGACATAGAAAGGGGGAATAGTGGGATGATTAAAGGGTTGACTTCATTCTAATCCATTCCCAGTCAGAATAAAATCCGAAGCGCCTTCTTCTGGCAATGAACGATGTTTCTTCAGTCGGGCATGACGCAGCCCTGGTGCCTTGGCTTTCTCTAAATGTATTATGGCTTTCGATAGATGCATCAATGACCGTCCAAAATAAGGTCCAATTTCTCCATCTTTCTCGTAAACCTGTGCTGACAAAAGGACGGGAAAATCACCGCTTTCGGCAAGGGGTTGCAGAACAGACGTCATCTCCAGAAATTGTCTTTCGGAGCGCTCCTTGTCCTTGATATATGACAAACGAACGTAGGCGTTGATAGTGTCTACGACTATCAATGAGACGTTATCATGCTGTTCCATTTTCTTAGTAAGAGTCTGATGGAGATCATTCAGGCTGGATGGTCTGATAAGCAATAATCTTCCCTGATCCACTTTTCCAAATATCTGTTCCATTCTTTCCAATGACAGACCTTCAGTATCAACGAACAGAACTACTGAATCTGATGACTTCTTTATCGCCTCACGTGAAAGTTGAAGGGCTAAACTGGTCTTCCCACTGCCTGCTTCACCATACACTAGTGTGACTGTTCCTTGCTCGATTCCACCTGCCAGTAACTCATCTACTCCTTCACAACTTGTGGCAAGGCGCGGAATCATGTGTCCGCAACTGGTATGTCGTTAAACCACTTAGTGCGTTCTACGTCTTAGCATTCCAATAACACCAAGAGCTGATATGGCGCCAATAAGGCCGAAACCAGGTAGCAGACCTTCATCTTCCATCTGTTCAAGGACAGAAACTGGAATTACCTCGGTTCTGCAGGTTTCACCACCATCCTCATCCTGAGCGCAGATGATTACTGTGAAAGTATCACCTTCTGCAAATTTGTGTGACATGTTACCGTCTGGAGACATCAATATTGCTGTATCATCGCCAAAGTCAAAGGTGTAAACTATAGTGTCATCACCTGGATCTGTGGCTGAGACCTGGAACTCCATAGCTGTTCCTTCTTCTCCTCCTGAAGGCATCATGAATTGCGTGAATTGAGGAGCTACATTGTTGACAGTCAGCATCAACATCTGTTGAGTCATTCCGCCGTCCTCATCCTCTGCAGTTACCGTTACTAGATATTCGCCGTTGTCTGTAAAGGTGTATTGAGCAAAGTTGCCTTCCATCATTGAACCATCTGGGAAGGACCACGTTACTTTGACCTCATCTGTGGAGACGTCGTCAACCTGAGAAGCAAAGGATACTTCGGTTCCCTCATCTACCATTTCATCATACATTACATTGAGAGTTGGAGCTACATTCTCAACAATCAATTCGAATTCTTTGGTAGTTGTCGCCTGTCCATCCGATACTGAAACTGATATGGTGTAAACTCCATCATCAGGATATCCATACCTTACAGAATCGTCTTCGATGGAATTGCCATCGCCCATGTCCCATGTGTACTCTAGGTCATCTCCGTCTGCATCGGATGCATCTACCTCGAAATTGAACATCTGTCCTTCGAAGACTCTATCTGTATTGAGTTCTCCGATTTCTGGAGCAGTATTCAGAACAATATCAGTTTCGAACTCTGTCATGTCTTCCATGTTCCAATATTCATCGTACATGTGCACCTCAAAGCGATAAGTTCCGTCTTCTTCAGCCGTCCATTCAAAGTGAATGGGCTCATTGCCTGATGAGGTGATTACTGCGTCTGCATAATCTCCATCTATGTATTCCCAATCGTCATTGCTCTCATTTAGACGGAAAACATCGAAGCCATAATTGGTCCCAATTTCTCCATCATACTCTGTTTGTGGGTCCAGATGGACATGAACTGTACTACCGTCTTGATTGAACTCCTCAAAGAACCATTCATCAGACATAATCAATGAGAACTCGAAGCTATCTTCGGGGTGACCGTATTCCTGATCGTATAACTCAACATAGAAATCATATTTGCCCGCGTAATCCGCAGCCCACTCCTGCTCGAAGTGGTCTCCATTTTCACCGTAAATAGTATGACTAGCTGATATGGAATCAAGATAGTCACCGGTCTCATTGTCGAAGACATCAATATAGACCTCGACGTCGACGTCGCAGTCACAATCAGTATCTGGATCATATGCGATGATTACGTTTTCCCATTGGTGCTCATCATTCTCATCATATGTGCCGTAGTAATCCCAATCATAGAACCATTCATCATAGTCTTCATCACCGCCACCGCTGCCAGTGTCGTCACCGCAAGTCAAGACGTTATAGTAGCCATCCACGTCACCTGTGGATTCTGATGAATACCATTCGTACTCACCGCAGGTCTCGTTGTAAATCCAAGCCTCCCCATTCTCATCAGTAACCAAACTAGTATGATAGTCCCAATCACCAGATGTTTCGTCATACTTGTAGATATCAATTTCTACTCCTTCGACTCTAGTACCTGTATCGTCATCTATAGAGCCTTTGTGTGCTATGAAGCCTACATCATCGTAGACTGCATACTCATCCTCATCAATTACAGCATTATCCACATTGACGATGTCGAAAACAGTGGAATTGCCATATGAGTAGAATTCACTGGCCTGAAGATAATCTGAGTCTCCCTCTTCATAGTAAACAAATCCATAATATATTCCTTCAGTCAAATTATAAGAAACAAAAAGAACATCGTAGTAGTTAGGGTTGCCACTGTCGACTAAATTCCAGTCCTCATCATAAACTTCGAAATATGCATCTTCCTTGAACTCGTCATCCTCTATAACGTAACCAATGTAATCATTAACGTAGTCATCTTCTGTAACATTAGTGATTATACCAACATGTCCAACATCATTGTCATCACCAGTTCCATTGTCACCGCCACCATCATCTGAACTTAGGTATACATCGTATATCCAGAATTGATCTTCGTAATTCCAGTCTTCGTCATACATAGAAACATTGAAGTCGTAGTAGCCATCATTCCAAGATGTCCAGTCCTGTGTGAACCAATCACTATATCCATTATATATGGTATGATTAGCGTATACATAATCTATCCAATCTCCTGAATCACTCTCATAAACATCCACATAGACGTTTATTTCCATTTCACAGTCACACTCAGTATCTGGATCGTAGCCTATGGTAATCTTATCAGAAGGATATACATCATAATCCCAATCATAGAACCATTCGTCATAGTCTTCGTCACCGCCTCCACCACCACTTGATCTGGCGTAAAGTTCGATTCCAAGGTATTCTTCCTCTTCCTCTAAGTTTCCATCCTCATCATACAATTCAACATAGAAATCAAAGGTTCCATTGTATTCGGGTGACCAATACTGATACCAGTAATCATCGTCATCATGATAGATTGTATAATCTTCTTCAGTGCCATTGACCCAAGCTCCAGTCTCGTTGTCATAGACGTCGATGTAGAGTGTTATGTTTATGTCACATTCACACGTTGTATCTGGATCATAATCTAATTCGACTGTGTCATTGTATCCATCATCGTCATCATCGTACATATATTCATAAATCCAGTCAAAGTATTCATCATCATCACCAGGTCCTCCTGCTCCGCTCTTTTGGTATAGATAAACATTGTAGATCCAGAATTCGTCCTCCGAATTCCATTCATCATCATACAAATAGACATAGAAATCGTAAGATTGACTCTCATGGGAAGTCCAAGATTGTTCAAAGTATTCCTCTTCAGTACCGTTAATTGTGTGATAATCGTACTCAGAATCTACCCAATCGCCTGTTGAATTCTCATAAACCGAAATGTCAACTTCAACTTCAACTTCGCAATCACAATCTGTATCTGGATTGTAACTAACAACTATGGTATCGTCCAAATTGTCTTCATCATTATCCTCAGTCTCATAATCCCAATCCTCAAACCATTCATCGTTGTCGCAGTCATCGTTTTCATCATCACACTCTAGATATACTGTAAAATTGAAAGAATCCTCGTAGTCCCAGTTTTCATCATACAAATAAAATTCGAAAGTGAAATTTCCATTCCTGTCTGGTGACCACTCATCAGTCTCGAAGGAATCTACTTCTGTACCAGTTATCTCGTGTTCATACCAGTCACCGCCCTCGTAATCTCCAGTATCATTGTTGTATACTGAGAAATCGACTTCTATATCTACTGTACAATTACATTCAGTATTTGGATCATATTCTACTACAATACTATTGGCTACACCATCACCGTTTGTATCATTTGTTTCATAATCCCAATCCTCAAACCATTCGTCATAGTTGGTGCTGGTGCTTCCGTAGGAATGCAGCCATCCACTCTGTAGCAACTCTCCGTCTTCCTCATAGTAGAAATCAAAAGTGTAATTGCCTTTTTCAACATCATATAGTACGTATATGTCGTATCCATAATAATCATAGTCTGTATTGCCTGAATCATACAAATCTCCATCCTCGTCATATATCTCTATGTAGGCATCATCTTTAGTATCATCATCCTCAAAGATATATGCGAAAATATCATCATAGTCTCCTGCACCATCCCAGTCATCAATGGCAACTACATGGCTCAGATTAGAAACTGTGTCTACTTCGGTATAAGAGACCGTCGCTTCTTCGAGTTCATCTCCGTCATACTCAGCTTCCCAACGATACTCGCCACTGGTTGCATTTTCAACCATGTACCAGCCCTCATCATCAGTTGTTCCGTTAGAATAGTACGTCCAGACAACTCCATTGAAGTATTCTACACCAACTTCTACTCCCTCTACTGAATCACCCTTGATAGTGGCAATCATTCCAAAATCATTGTTTACGCCGTCACCATGATAGTCTCCAACCTGATTATCGACGTTTATCGTCTCATCAGATGAGCCTGACATCGGTTCTAATTCTACACCTGTTAGATTCCAGTAGTCCTCAACATTACCCCATTCATCATACAATTCAACATAGAAATCAAAGGTACCGTTCTCTTCAGGGGTCCAATCCTGACTAAACCAGTCATACTCTCCATTGTTTATGGTGTGCTCCTCGTAGATAGACTCTACTAATTCATCATTATCATCGAAAATAAAGATACGAACATCAATATCTATATCGCATTCACAAGTAGTATCTGGATCATATCCTATATCGACCGTGTCATTGTATCCATCGCCATCCTCATCGGTCACGGTCTCATATATGTCGTAGAACCACTCATCATCTGCCTCATCGGCAACGGTTGTGGGAAAGACACTCAAGACCAAAGTGAATATGAGGGCCCAGACAAGGACCTGCTTGCTAGTTGTAGTGATTGTGGAGTACATGGGTTCTCCCTGAGAATCTGAAAGTTGTTGGACGCTATATAAAATGTTTTCAATAAGACTACATTTCAAGGAATCTTCGTGATAAGACTGAAATCAAGTAGGATACAAAATAAAGTTCCTCCCAGGGCTTGAGATATCCTACTTCAATAACATATTGCAAGAATTCCTCCTGCATCTCTACCCCTTTGGATACTTGCTCCTTGTCATTTTCCAGCATTCCTTTAGCGACAAATTCAATTGGATAACCTTCTCGGTGGGGCTGATACAACAAATAATCAGGTATTATCGAACGGGCATGTTTAGCCTCTCTTACGCAGGCATCCCATTCTTTTCGCAAAAAAGCATTCTCCATCAGGCCACTTCGTGCCTGTCTAGCCATTTTCAATGGTTCTGTCGCTATATCTATCTGAATATCATCAGGAAGTTCAGGTAATGCCTTCTCCAACTCTGATTCGAAGACTTCTTTGGCTCTATCCAATAATTCGTTTGCATCTTTGTCCAGCAAAATCAAGCCAGCTGCTCTCGCCTGTAATTCCCTTGCTAATTCATTACCTTCAAATTCCGGTTCAGGAGTTTCTAGTGACCTCAGAATGAATTCATCACGTTTTTTGTCTTCTCCCAAAAGCCCGTAGCCCAAAGCTGAACCGCGCATCGCCGTACAATCATCTGATTCAGACTGGTCCTCCAACTGCTCCATAAGAGGGGGCCGAAGGTGATCAGGAATCTTCATTTTATTGAACGTGAGGTAATTGACTCGCCTTCTTGCCAACGGGCCATTGCCCACAGAAGATCTGAAAGACGATTTAGATAGGAGATTGCCAAGGAACCCTTGATTCCACATGATATGGTGCGGCGCTCGGCTCTTCTCACCACAGTACGTGCTACATCAAGCAAGGCAGATATTCTGTTCTGTCCAGGCAACACAAATTCCTTAGGTAACTCAAAACTATCTGTTATTTCATCGATAAATTCTTCCAGAAAAGTTATCATTTCCTCGTTAACCTTATTTTTTCCAGATTCTAGTTTATCATGTTTCTCAGGATCTGTCGCCAGCTCGGCCATCAGAACATAGAGGTCTCTTTCAATGTGAATTATCTTCTCTTCAAGATTACTACCCTTCTCACATTCGGTGCGAACCAGACCGATAATGGCCTGCGCCTCATCAACAGTCCCGTATGCTTCTGGAAGTGAGGAGTCCTTGGATACTTTACCGCCATACAATAGGCCGGTTTCGCCTTCGTCGCCCTCCCTTGTGTAAATCTTCATTAGGGTGCGACTAGACCGAGAATTAATAAAGTTTGTAATCAGCGTTTAGTATTGATTAAAAGATTCAAGGACTCGCCCTTGTGGGTCGCACGTGCGATGAAATAATTAGAATTTTCATTGATTAGCATCTTGGTCCATTTTGTTACCTCATCTATGTCAGACTTCCCTTCTCTGTCATCGCTACTTTTTGACTTAACAGCAATATCAAGCAATGCCTCAAAGGGGATTCTTCCATGTCCTCCTATCTGTCCAATATAGTCCTCCCATGACTTCTCTACCATAACTGCAAATCTCTTCTCTGGAGCTGTAGCCGATTCCAGCCCTAGGCCACCATTTCCTTTGATTATGTCAACATCAACACCTGACTTGGCTCGTGATGTTGCCTTCTTGGAAAATCCCCAATATGCAAGAGCTACTTTTCTGGCTGTCTGAACTGACATTATATTCCAAAGTAAGTGCCTCTAAATATGTGATTTGATGGACGCGAAGGTTTATCTTTCAATAGATTATCCAAAATCATGGAGTTGCAAAAATTTAGCTCATTCTTACTTGTTTTAGTATTTCTGACCTCTGGTCTGGTTACCAGTGGATGTCTAGAGGATATTGAAACTGATGATGAGGTTGAACAAGATGACAACTCCAATAATTATCAAAATGATAACTCTGGAAATACAAATCAGAATGATAATTCAGGAAGTACCTACAAGGACTCTGATAACGATGGATATGCAGATAGTTCTGATGAATTTCCATACGATCCTGATGAGTGGAAAGACTCTGATAGTGATGGAGTAGGTGACAACGCAGACGAATTCCCAAATGATCGATGTGCCACAGATGACATGGACCATGATGGAAAACCAGATTCAATCAAGGAAAACTGCAATACTTCACTCATAGTAGATGATGATACTGATGGTGATGGGTTCAACAACACAATAGAACAACAACTAGGAACAAATCCCAATAATCCTGCATCCAAACCACTAGACTATGACAGTGATGGGGTGCCTGACGGTCTGGATGATGACATAGACAATGATGGAATGAACAATACTGTTGATCAATGTCCTCGAGGAAGTGTGAATTGGGAAGCGGGCAATCCTGACGAAGATTGGGACATGGATGGATGTAAGGATGATGGTGAGGACAAGGATGATGACAATGATGGAGTTAAAGACAGTGATGATGAATGTGAAGAAACACCATTGAACGAGATTGCAAATGGTGAAGGTTGCTCAGCATCCCAGAGAGACTCTGACGGTGACGGAATACCTGATTCACTAGATATATGCTGGGGCGATGATGGCACTGGAGATAGCGATGGAGATGGATTATGCAGCGACGGAGATGAATGTCCAGAGGGGCCTTTCCTTTACGGAGAAGAGGTGGATGAAAACGGATGTTCTTACTTTGAAAAACCAATACCTTGGAACGGAGGTCCCTATTCGTTAAACTATATGGCAACATCAGGAGATTTCACTGTTCCTGAACCGATAGATGAGAATCTGAACTTTACGAACGACTGGGTCTTTAGTCAAGAATGGAATGGGAAAGATACCTATGTTTTCATCATCTATAATCCCACAAACCCAGACAGTGTCATAACCTGGAACTCAGCCAACCCGATTGGACAAGCAAACGAACTTGGGCAAATGTTTGAGAGATCTCCAGACAACGTTCACTACTTCTTTGGATCATACCGAGACGGGGCTTGGATGGGAGATGTGACCTACATGGCAGGTAGAGTGACCTTTGCTTTGGCTACAATGAGTTCCGAGGAGCGGGACCATTGGTCAGACAGAGTTCACTACATCGCAATGGACGCGAACTTTCTAGAAGGAAGCATTGCTGAATTCATTACCACCCACCAATCACCGGCCTGGTTCTGTATAGACCGTTTACAACGCTGGCAAGAAGTTGGAAGTTTCTGGGACTTGAACCTAAATCAGAATTTCAGTTGGTACCGTTTCCACTTCATAGCCAATGAACCCATTTATTTGAATTATGAATTCGGACTTGAGAGGGAATTAGCTGCAATGGAATATCATTCAAGTGTTCCTTGTGACGAAAGACTGTATGTTCCTAAGAGATGCATCAAGGGCGAATCTGTCACACTAATGGAGTGGAACATAGGAGAAAGTTATACTCACGGTGGAGGATGGGGAGGTGGTACAAACATCCGCAATGTGGAATTACCTGCTAATATGAATCAATTTGATTCGTTTGCAGTATACGCCTACGAAGCTTGTGCCGATCATAAGGGTTGCAACGAATGGGATTTCATTGGTTACTTGAACGCCTACGAAGCTTCCTGTTCATTATCAGAATATCAAATTTATGAGGATTGTGTGAATCAAGTTCTATCTGAATATTCTTCCCAGGAATCCTGTGAGAATGCCGGGCATCGATGGGATGCAGGGAGTGAGGACTCATCTGAAGGTTGTGAAGGTAAGTGGAATAGAGTATGGAAAGCTGAGATTGGAAGATACATCACCGCCTACAACCGCGAAGGAAGGTATATCTCCGATGCAACACCAATGTTAGGAGTCCTGAAGAACGGGAACATCAATGAATTCAATTACTGGCAACCCAATGCATATGGTCTGACAATCAAATTATTCTTCTGGAATGAGAACAAGGAATACACACCAGTGGGTGCTGAGTTTCTCTATGGATCAACTCGAAAATTTAACTTAGACTACAATGATATCTTTGGTTCTCAGAATCCATTTGGGTACAATATGACTGACAATATTGATAAGGTAGAGATAGTCACATTCTTTACAGGTCACGGACACAGTAGTACAGAGGAGAATTGTGCTGAATTCTGTAATCATCAGCATGAATTCACAATCAATGGAGTAACTATTCCTATGCTAGAACACCCAAACGGCGGAACCAGTTATGGTTGCTATAACAGAGTAGACCAAGGTGTTTCAGCCAATCAATATGGAACTTGGGTATACGGCAGAGCTGGATGGTGCCCTGGGCAGGATGTAGAATATAATCGAATCGATATCACTGGTCTTTCTCAGTTAGGTGCCAATCAGATTAGTTATCGTGGTCTGTACCAAGGTGAGGAATACGAACCTACAGTCACAGATGCAGACGGGTATCTACCAGAAATAAAACTGAGAATGTGGATAATATTCTACGTGGCTCAGTAGTTGTCCTTCTCGGTTCTGAAATATTTGTAGAAACACCACATCGAGACTGCTCCAAGTATATGCCATAGGGCATGACCTTGCACAAGAGAATCCGGATCGCATAGAACTCCATCTGTCCTACTTGGTTGCCAAATAATTGTAGCTAAAAAGTAGGAGGCAAAACCTGCCCAAAAATAAGGTGTATGAGTTCTTTCCAATTTGATGTCTTCAATTCTGTATAAGAAAAATGCTAAAGCTGCCCAAAGCAGGATTGCTTCAAATTCACTCAAGATAAAATCTATTGGTGTTTTACCTGGATTTGTATACAAAAATAAGAATAAAATTATCGATGTTGGTAATAAAAATATCACATGTGGTTGTTTTTGATATTTTAGTGCCAGCTCTTGAGAAATCCAAATTCCAATTAAAGCACCCCACAAAAATGTGAGAAGACTATACTGCCACAATAATAGTGCAAAAATAACGTTAGTAATCAAATAATAGATAACAAATTCTTTTTCTGACCACCTAAGGAATCTTGAAAAATTATAGAACACAGGCATGGAGATATACATCATCATCCCAGTAACATCTAACCAACCTCCCCATCCTGTATTGAACCCGTGCATAGCAAAACTGCCCATGCCTACGGCCACACATGAAATTCCGTACAAAATAAGAAACCAACTTCTTGTTGAAAGTGAAGGTTTTCCTTCGGTTGAATCATATTGTGCCAGCCAAAGAATATACATTCCAACAAATACAAATGCTAAATTAGAAATTGTATTTGTAGGTTCACGAATCCAGGTTTCTCTAACTCTCTCACAATATCCTGAAGCACTTGTATTTGTCCAACTCCAATCATTAAAAATATACAATAGTCCGTAAATTACAAAGATTATACTTATAGCAAAAAATACTGAAAAGAATTCTTTCCTTTCTTGAATATACTTGTTGTCAATCAAGCTATCTTTATCTTCCTAACGTATCCGCATTCCTTACATTCATAATCTGGATACAAATCTGGATTATTTGGTGATGAGCCGTGCCAGTGAAACGTGTATTTGCCGCAGTTCAAACAGTATGAATTTTGTTTGTAACCAGTATAGGAATGGGGCTTAGGTTGCATAACTGGTGTCAATGGCATTTGCGGACCTGAAGATGTTGCTGCCTGAGCTACAGATTGAGCATCACTTGTTGCTTCTACTTCCTCCTCATCTGACTCTGCTACGGGTTCGCTAGGTCCTGCATCTATATCTCCAGGATCTGTAATCAGAACTGCTACAACGGGGCAGACTTCCTCACATGCTCTACATACAATGCAGTCAGGTTCTCTAGACATCAATGCCTTCTTGTCGGAGGCAGGATGATTAGGTGTATCGAACCAGTCGTAGACGTCTACGGGACAGGCTTCGATACAAGCGCCGTCAGCGACACATATGTCGAAATCAACGGCTACAACACTTCCCCAGATACCAAGTTTATCTGTTCCGACACCACCATAAGAATCTGAATCTTTGGCCCAGATCTGTATCGGTTCAGAATCACCGTCATGGGTCGCTACCTTCTGGTATGTGGTCAAGAAATTCTTGGCGATGCTCACGTTAACATTTCACCTCTTGCGAACCATCTAGGAGGGGGTTTATTTCTTTACAAGGCCAATCAAGGATCCATGTCCGTTCGATATAAATAGAGTGTACCAAACTAAGTACTGCCCAAAATAAAGTGGGCACAGTTCTGTCTTCCTTCTTGCGTTGGCTGACTTCCCTGTGCCCGGGGTGGATTTGGTCCCCCGACCCTAAGGTCAGGTTTCCTCATCCGGCGTCACTCGCTTTGTTTCCCCCGGCATCCCGGTTGTTTCCTGGCTCGTGGCATCGATTGTTTCCCCCTGTCTTTCCAAGTTGTTTCCCTCCTTTCCCGCTCCAATTGTTTCCCCGGTGTCCCGGTTCTTTTTCCTTTTTTGCGTTTCAGGATCGTTTCCCCTTGGCTTTCCAAGTTGTTTCTCTCGCTGCTTTCCCTCACCCCTTTGTTTTGGTCCCTATACCCGAAGGTTTAGTTTCCCAGAGTGCGGGAACATTAGATAGACGGCCTAGCTATATAGAACCTTGGAGATACACTTAAATATGATGAGCGCAAAATTATTTTTTTGCGCTATTTTCTGCAGTTTTTTGTACCTATTTTTTCCAAATATGGCCAGTGCCATCCAGATCGAAAACCGATCTGAGTAAGTCATCTGTGAATTTCTTGCCTATGTCATCAGCCGCGTTGTAATAATTGCGCAACTCATCCATGTCAATCTCTTCCTTTTCGACATCGAATCCAACGTTTACCTCGAAGTTGAATACGACCTCTGTCCCTTCCTCATCAAGATGAAAAGAATGGAGATAGCCAGACTCCACCAATAGTTCTGCCAGATCAATTAGTTTCTTACCTCGTTCAGTGCTGTATATCTCAAATCTGACTTTAGGCATGTGATTACATTTAGATTGTACTATAAGTGAATGTTTGCCATCTGACACACTTCATCGAAGTGTTTCTTTTCCACGGGCTGGATTGATAATCTCTGTCCTCGCTTGATGACAAGCATGCCTTCCAAAGATGGATTGTCTTTCAACTGATCTAACGATACTATTTCATCAAATTTGGCTACTGGCTCCATGTCAACCAAGAACCATCTAGGTACCTCTTCCGTTGCTTTAGAATCATAATACTTGGACTTCTTGTCAAACTGTGTTATGTCTGGATATGATTCTTTACAAATTCGGGAAATCCCTGCAACATGTGGTGGCTTGGTATTGGAATGGTAATACAGAACCATGTCTCCAATTCTCATTTTATCTCGCATGAAATTACGTGCCTGATAATTGCGGACACCGTCCCAATGAGTACTCCCATCCTTTACCAAATCATCATATGAGTAGACATGTGGTTCACTTTTCATCAACCAATAATTTGTCATTACTTGGTCAATTCCTTAGCTTGTTTAACCCATTCATCGCGCTTAACTCTTCCTGGGAAGAATTCTATAGCTACATTGACCTCATCTTCCAAATCGGAAGTCATCTTGGCTATCTGTGCAAATGTGTAAATTCCTAAAGCATTCAATTTCTCTTCAATGAAAGGACCTATTCCTTTAATCACTTTCAAATCGTCCTTCTCTGAAGCCGAGGCAGTACCAATTACTCCAAAGTCTATTGTTTCCGCTTTGGCGGCGATACGGTCTAATTCGGCTTGCTTGGAGTCAATCTCTGCTTCCTTAGCCTTGAGTTCCTCTTCTTTAGCAGATAACTCTGCCTCACGGGCCTTAGATTCCTCCTCAGCATCGGACTCTGAAGTGTCCTCCAATACCTCTATAGCCCATGTAAAGTAAACTGAAGAGGTTCCCATCTTCAATAGACCTTCATAATTTGCGCCATCATAACTTGGCTTATCATCTTTGAAATTAATTCGGAATTTAATCTCTCCATCATCATTGGCTACAAGCGCAGATTGTCTACCTACCTCATCCGGTTCTGCAACAATAGCAAATCTCTTTCCATTCTTACTTGAATCAAGATCTTCCATATTGACCACTCCACCTAGCTTGAGGCCCGAAATAGTTATCACTTGTTTTGATGAAATCTCTTCACCCGCATCCAAACCTTTGGCAGGAGTGATAACGAATGGGTCCATCTTGGTTCCTGCACCGCCTTTGAACTTGGGCTTGGATTTGGTATTCTCAGGTTCTGGATTGGCTGTTCCAACTACCTCTGGTTCGGGTTCTTCTTCCTTTTCTGCAGGTTTTCCTTTTTCTGTGACATCTATCGTCACTTCGCCTTTGAATTTACCCTTAGAATGTTTCATCACCACTTCATAAGTGTATGTTCCTGCTCTCTCTGGATGTCCTGAGATTATTCCTGTCTTGGAGTCTATACTCAATCCTTCAAGCAAATCTCCAGAAACTGAATAGGTTACTCTCCTCAAACCCTCTGAATTCACTGTCTTGATGTACTTCTTGGTGTATTCATGCAATGATGGAAGCATGCGTAATTCTGACGTTTTATCGCCTAAGTGGCACGTCACAGGATTTGGATCGTAGACCAATGAATTATTGTATTTTCTAATCAGAAGTGGGATTAGAAGAAGTAACAGCAATAAAAGTGCCAAACAAAGATTCTCCATCCAGTTTCTATCCTGTGAAACATTGGTTGATCCTGTCTTGACCGAAGTTGACGCGGCCTGCAGCATATCATTGGTACCGTCACCATCTGAATCTGCAGGATTGCCTTCTGAATCTGGGTCGTATTCTTCTCTGTCCAGCTTACCATCCTCATCAAAATCTCCATCTGGATCTAATGGAAGTGGATCCCAGTTGTCTGGAATGCCATCGTTATCATCATCTGGGTCAGTACTATCTGGATCAAAATCTCCATCAGTATCTAGTGGTGTACTTGTGAATTTCAACGGGTCTGAACCTTCCGCTATCTCGACCGTGTCGTTGTAACCATCGCCGT
>CAZMPT010000003.1:0-15531 GCA_964568285.1 uncultured archaeon
CCAATTTTGGATTTACCGAATATAGGCATTACTCCTCGCCAAAGAAACTTCTCAGAACAGGATGCATCTCCATCATCTGTTCTTTACCTATCTGCTCGTACATTCGAATCATAATTCCGACAGTAAGTAGCACCCCAGTACCTGAGGATTGTCCCACAGTCCCTATCATGTCCGCACCAGCAGCTAGGAATCCCACCATCGCTCCACTGAAAACAGTTACAGTAGGAATATATCTTTCCAGAACCTTCTCGACAATTCGAGGATCTCTACGGAAACCAGGAATTTGCATTCCTGAACCCTGTATCTGTTTAGCTACAGATTCAGGCCCCATATTGGTCGTCTCTATCCAAAACTTTGCGAATACTATAGACCCAAGAACCATTATTCCCATGTAGACAATGATATGAACCAGCAATTGCCAAGGCTCGTGATCACCCATGTATTGTCCATATTTATCAGGACTGATAAGAGGAAGGAACCAATCTTGTAACCCCGCGATCCGATTTACATAATACGCTAGTCCCATAGTTGGTACAGGGTTGCTTCCGTCAGTAGTATCGAAGGCACCCAACATCCAGTTTCGGCCTAACAGAGGCCATGTAGACATGCCAGGGTGAGACCAGAACAAAAGAGCAAACATATTCACGTTCGCTAACAGTGCAGCCATCAATATGACAGGAATGTTACTGGCGTAGATTAATCGAATAGGGTAACGGCCCCTTGCTCCTCTGACTTTACCGTGTGCCAAAGGAAGTTCAATTCTTGAGGATTCAACATAAACGACGATAAAGAACACTGCCAGGGTTCCAAGTACTGCAACAATAGGATTGGGTGGAGATAGAAGCATAGCTTCGTACCCATACTCACTCAAATCTGCCGTGGAAGAATTTTTGAGATACCAAATAATCATAGGAATAGTTCCAGAAGGGACTTCACTTCCACTTCCTGGTGCAGGCTCCCAGTTCAAGGTACCTGTGAAAATGGCTTGAGAAACTCCAGCCGCAATGAACAAAGAAATACCAGAACCAATTCCCCACTTTGATACGCTCTCATCCATAAGGAATACAAGATAAGAACCAATTGCCAATTGTGTAATAATCGTCATTCTGGCCCATGTAAGACCAACATCAGCCACTATTGCTGCGCTTGGTTCCAAGAAACCGAATACTTGTGGTACAGATTCCACCACAATCATTACCAACACTAGAACTTTCTGAGTACCTTGATAGATTTCTTTGTCCCTTGGATCTTGTAAATTAAGATTGATTATCTTCGCTCCGGTAAATAGCTGCATGATAATACTTCCAGTAACTATAGGGCCGATTCCAAGGTGCATAAGACTTCCACTTGCACCAGCTAGAATTGCTCTGTACTGGCTGAACAGATCGATTGTTTCTCCTCCCAATCCATATATCGCAACATTGGTCATTGCAAAATAGATGATAAGAATCGTCAAGGTCCAAGTCATTTTGCTTCTGAAATGAACGTGCCCATCTGGCTTTCTGATAGTAGGCATTCTGCCTATTATTGGCTTGAGGCCGTGTAATTTGGACCCTTCACCAGAGTAAGAAGCGCCCATGTAGACTAGCCAAGTAACGACAGTCATACCGACGACCATCAAGACTGCAGCTTCAGTTTCAGGTGATTTCCAGTTGTACCAAAGAACATACAGCAGAAGCATAAATCCGCAGGGACCTATTGCCTGCGCTGGATTCCTAGGTATAGTATCTTCACTCATTGACAATTTCTCCACCAGCTGCCTCGGTTTTTTCCACAGCCCTTGCAGAGGCAGATTTGATTGTCAGTTTGTAGGCTTGGCTAGCAGATCCCGTACCAAGTAGTTTGTCGAATCCCATTTCTTTAAGGTTAATTGAGATTGTTTTTCCTTTCTTGGTTGCTGCCCCATCAGCTACCCACGTGGCTGCGTTTTCCTCAATAGTTTTTAAATTAATTGCATTATTCGCTTTAACAACAGTCTGTGGGCGTTTGAAACCATGCGCCCCCCAAACTCTACCAACGCGCTCGTACATGATGCGCTTGGTCTTGTGACATCCAGCATTTCCTCTACCTCCCCTTAATCCAGCACCACGTCCTTTCTTGTGTCCACGACCGCGGGTACGACTACTGGTCATCATTCCCTTACGCCTTGGCATATTGCATCCTCCTTATCAGTTGGTTGATTTTTTCTCCTCTATATCCAAGTGCTCCGCCTTCCTTGAAACTGCGCTTGATTCCTTCATAACCCTTACGAGGCGGATGCAATCGGAAGACAGGTTTCAATTCAGGAATATCTCCAACTATGGTCTTACCTTCAGAAAGTCCTTTGGCTAGTGCCTTTATTGTTTTGAAAGCCGTATCTTTTAGATCGGCCTTTGTAAAATCTGTATTTCCACTCTTTTTGCCTGAACTTTCAAGCATAATTTGGGCAGTATCAGAATCGATTTCACCCCAGGTTACATAATCTTTGATGATATTCAACATTCCTTTGTAGATCTCATTTTCTGGTATGATAACACAATGATTAACTCGGTTCAGTCTCATGAGTTTCATGGTCCTCTTTATCTTGGGTTTTATGTTGACTTGACCTCTGACTCTAACAACGGCCCAACTCATTCTTGCTTTACCCCCTTGACCATATTGTGGAAATCCTCTTGGCCAGGCAATAATTTTGTTGACGAAGTCTTCTCCAGTGCTTTGAACATAGCACTTGCGAAGTTGTAGATAGTCTGAGTTTGTCCTTTAGTGAAAGACCACGCATCCTCAACACCAGCTAATCTGAGCATAATTTGACCGACTTGGTTCGTTACTAGCCCAACACCAGGAGGAGCAGGTTTGATGGTAACTCGAGTCGACCCCGTTCTTCCTGAAACTTCAAAAGGTAAGGAATTTGGAACTGCGGTTGAACATTCCCATGATCCACTTCCTCTACGAATTTCTATAATATTCATCTTCGCTCGATCAAGAGCTTTAGTGATAGTCGGACGTACCAGTTTACCAGATACCCTTCCAAGGCCCACAACTCCGTTCCCGTTACCAACTATAGTGGTAACAGCGAAGCGCACCCTCCTACCAGAATCTGACATTCTTTGGACCATGTGGATGTCAATTACCTCTTCCATTAGGTCAGGCAATAGTAAATCTACGATTGGAGGTTCACGGAGCGGTAAACCAGACTTTAGAGCACCTTCTATGGTAGTTATTTCTCCAGAAACGACCTTCTGACCTAGTTCAGTCTTAGCCGTCCAGTTCGATATCCTTTCTTCCGCAAATCGACGCCTTTGTTGAGCTGGCGATAATGGTGGACCACGTTGTGGCCTCCCGCCTTGCGGTTTACCTCTTTGCGGTTTTCCATCCTCTTTCTTTACCTCACTAGGTTTTTTCACTTCACTCATTTCTTGGCCCCCTCAATCTTTTTTGCTACTTTATCAAAATCTTTTGCGATTTTATCAGAAATATGAGACCCATTAATTCGTGAATCATCAGGATAGAGATCCTCAGAGTGTGGTACTTCTAGGCCTCCATCTACCAATCCTTTCAGTGTTGCAAAAGCCCGCCCACCAGAAGTTGGAGTAATCCGTCCAATATCTAGAACTGCCGATGAAACGCCAACTTTCAAGGCTCGTTTGGCGGCCAACTTTCCTGAAAGGTATGCTGCTGGCACATTCTTTCTTGAGTTTTTCCAGCCCATTCCGATTAAATCATTAGATGTGGCAGAGGCCAGAACAGTGTCGCCAGAATTCTTGAATTCAGTTATTTGGACCATAACTTTTGCATTAGTAATTCTCACTACGGCTCTTGGAAGTCCAGATTTGATAAGTGCTAATCTCTTACGGTAGTCCGTAATTTTCTTTCTTCTTCTCGAAAAATGCATTCTTCGTGGCATTATTTCTTCCCTCCCAATTTCACACCATCAATTTCCATATTATACCTTAAATGATTACGTGAATTGTAAACTCCACCTTTTACTCGGCGATAATAGCGACGGTATTGAGCAGCATCAATAGTTCCATTAGCTCTTAAGTTGGTCAATTCATCCCGTAGAGCTCTAACCTTAGTCATCCATGCTTCCTTCTTTGGAGTTCTTGCTCCACCGTGCCCCTTTCTAGAGCCATGCCCTTTTCGTCTACCTTTACTGCGTTGAAAGGCCATTGCCTTTGCTCGTCCTCTGGAAATTCCTTTCTTTTGGTGTTTACGAATAAATCTTTGAACAATTAACAGCCTAACATCATCTCTGGTTACAGCTTCTGAGATTCTCTCTTGAACCTCAGGCCTGTCATCCACCCAAACACGGTGAACTCCACACTTCAGCAGTCCAGAAGCAACACGCTTCTGGTATGAAAGATTCACAAATCCCTCCTGTTGAAAACCCTGATTCCAAGTTCATCAGCCCTGTTAACAATTATCTCTCTCTTTTTGTCACCTACAGTCCTTGCTATACGGATAGCTTGCGTCTTAGGATCAACATTATCAACATCCTTAGGGGTATTCACTCTGACTTCTTCAAAGCCAGAAGGATGCAATCCTCTAACACTTGCAGGCCCCCTAAATCCAGGTTGTACAACAGGTATTCGATACTTGAAATGCCTACGCATCTTAGAATGAATTCCTCTTGGCCTTCTCCACTTGTCTCCAAGTCGCTTGTACCGGAACCAATTCTGACGTTTGAAGGCAGGTCTCTTGTGAGACATGCGGTTTCGTTTAGACAAGTCAGCCTTGGTTTCAGCATCCATAACGGGCTTCTGCCGAGGCTTATACTCTTCATCACTCATTGAGCAGCCTCCTTCGATATCAGATAGATTCCGTCTTGGAAAACACGAGTGTCTCTACCTTTGACCACAGTTGCTCTCTCCATGTTGGCTGCAGTCTGGCCGACATTCTCGACATTATTTCCTTCAACGGTCACAGTGTCTCCCTTGACTTTTACATCAACACCCTCCGCAATTGCCGCAGTACGTGTGGCCTTTTCTCCAAGGAAATTATCAATAGTTACATTGTTTCCTTTGGCAGCCACCTTCATAGGGAAATGAGCAAAGACAATCTTCATTTCATATTTGAATCCAGTGTCAACACCTCTAATCATATTCGCTAGATGAGCTTTCCAGGCCCCAATCAAGGCTTTCTCCCTTCTTCTTAATTTTTTTCCGACTATCTTTAATTCACGGTCAGCCTGCTCAAATTTAATCGCCGTATGATCGAAATTACGGGACAATTCACCACGTGGACCAGTAACCTTGACATCAGCGCCGCTACTATCCACGCTAACGCCCTCAGGCAGTTCTAACCTGTGAACTAGTTTTTCTATTAACATCAGTAAACGTAAGCTAGCAGCTTCCCTCCTGTAGACGCCTCTCTGGCTTGATCGTTGTTCATAACACCATAAGGCGTAGTGAGAATTAGAATTCCAAAGTCTTTTGCAGGCAGATAACGAGCTTCATGACGTTCCATGTCTCTCATTTTTACTGAGAATCGTGGTTTTATTGCTCCGCAACCGTTAATTCTTCCATTAAGTGAGATTGCGAATTCTCCTCCTTGCCCATTCTCTTTGTATTCGTAATTGTTGAGGTATCCTTTTTCAGTGAATAACTTAAGAACGTCCCCAATCAGTCTCGATGCAGGTACGCTGGCAGAATCTTTGCCAACATGGTCAGCATTCTTGATTATCACAAGCGCATCTGATAATGAATCATGTCTCATAATTTGTACCTCAATCGTATTTCTTGAACCCGAGCTCTTTGGCTCTGTCCCTGAAACACTGTCTGCACATGTTCAGGCCATACCGGCGTACAAGTCCGCGCTTTCTGTCACAAAGTACACAGCCTTCTATCCGGCCACGATAAACTTCGCGCTCTTTTATCTTCACTTTATCGATATTCATACTTTGAAAACCTCCAAAGCAAATTTATTAATCATAAATTCTCGACATTCGTCGGCAGAGATGCGATGATTCTTACCGACCTTGTGCCCCTTGATTTTTCTTCTCGAGATTCTGAATCCAGGCCTTTCGAAAGCAACTGCAATATCAAGGCCGAAAATGCCAATGTCAGGATCATAACTTTCATTTTTGTAACCAGTGTAGTCAGGTATCCCAAAATTTAGACATCCTGTATTTGAGAAGCAGTAAACAGGCAATCGATTTTCTCGTACCCAGAGCGAATCTTTCAGAAACTTCTCAGCATTTTTACCCCTTAGAGTTACTTTACAGCCAATTGGTGCACCTAGTCTAATTCCAAGATCTCGGTTAGTTGAACGGGACAAGGTCCTTACTGGCTTGCATCCACTAAGTTTTTGCAACACAGTTTCGGCTTTCGCCAATCGTTCACCAGCTTCTCCAACACCGATATTCAGGACGACTTTAGCGATTCTCAATTCACGCATGGGGTTCATACCTTAACCTCCGGTAGCACGACCATCGCTTTCTTGTCGCCAACAATGAAAGAGTATGGCCTTATGGTCTGAAATTCCTTGTACATCACTAGGTTTGGCTTAGTGCTGCGAGTCACTTCATGTCCAGTAATCTTTGAGATAGAACCAACGTGAGCGCCACCAGTGATAAGCGCATGAGCTCCCTTTTTGAATTCTAATACTTTCTTTATCTTAAAATCAGGCAAGGAGACTTGCATGACATCACCGGTCTTGATTTTCTCCTCAGACAACATATTTGTCCCATCATGCAGATTCAATTGAGTTTTACCGCCTTTAATTGTGGTCTTGTCCTCCACCCGTACCAGTTTCCATTTTGCTTCAGTAGCTTTGATAGGAACAAATTGAATTCTGCCGTGTTTATCGAGCAATGTTCTGAAATCCATTTTCATCTTAGGTATGGAAATAACATCCATCAAACCCACAGGAGTCTTCGGTTTTCTAACCACTCTTTGATCAATAAGGACAGCTCCATCAGTAAGAATTATTTTGGCTTCTCTATTATTATCACAGACTTTCAGATAATCTCTTAATATAGTTGAAATTGGTATTGCACCATCAAGAGAATGCTTGCCAGGCATTGGCTTGGTGGTCCAAGTTCTCTCTTTTCTGGCTATGCTCCACGAGCGTGGAGCCACCAGACGCTTCAGATGTCCACTACTCATTTGCCTCCTCCTTTCAATCTATCAATCAATTCAGCTTTCTTTCCACTTACAGGCAAATTCTGTTTCTTCAAAGCTTCTTTGAGTTGTGGGACAGTCATCCCATCATAATCTACTTCCTCGGAGGCGCCGTCTTCTTTCTCTTCACCTTCTTCAGAGACGTCCTCATCGGCTTCTTCAATTGGCCCCAGAGTTTCAGTCTCATACTCATCCTCTGCAGCTTCGAATTCAGATACAATCTCCTCGGTCCATTCGATTGATTCATTGACACGAGTGAGTAATTTTCTCCTTCTAATATCCGACCAATCAGGATTGATTATGACCAGATTTGAAGCATCTATAGGCCTTTGTAATTCAGTCCCGTCTGACTTGAAATAAGTAAATCCTTCAACGTACACTTTACGTGCTTTGCGGTCTATTTTGGCAACCTTTGATGCATTACTTCCTTTTCCTTCTCCCCTGACAATCAATACTCTGTCGCCTTTTCTTACAGGGATGGCTCTAGGGTACATGAATCCTCTTGCCAATTGACGCTCTCGTAGACCACGATCTATAGGTGTGGACATCTCACGATGTCTACGGTGATAAGGTGCCGTGTAATGGGCGAGTCTCTGTTTTCGTGGTTGTTTTGAACTCATTTAATCCTCATACAATAGTAGTCGCCGCAGCGGCGATACGGGGCCATCTTTCAGCTGCCTCTCTGGATACTGGCCCTTTGATTCCAGATCCCTTGGTCTCCCCTTGTTCATTGGTCAAGACTGCTGCATTATCCTCAAACTGAACCATGGTTCCGTCAGCCCTGCGGTATGGTCTACGACACCTGACAATAACGGCACGGACCAATTGGCGACGCATCTCCGGGTTCCCTTTCTTTACAGAGGCAACTACCATGTCACCAACACCAGCGGCCGGCGATCTGCGATGTACACCTTTGTAATTCAGAACGGTGACGATTTCTACAGTCTTTGCACCGCTGTTATCGACACAGTCAATCCTAGCGCCTTGTGGTAACCCTCTCATCTGTTTTCCTGCAATGCCTTTCATGGATCTCTCCTCTCGATTACAACAAATGATTTTGTCTTCGATAATGGCCTACATTCCATAATGATGACGTTGTCACCCTCACCAGCACCTACGCTAGCAGGACTATGGGCGTTTATCTTTGATGAGCTACGCGCATAACGCTCGTATTTAGTATCATATTTCATTTTGTTCACTTGAACAACGACAGTTTTCTGGGCCTTTGCTCTCAACACAGTCCCCTTCAATATTTGACCCCGCACTGGAAGAGTACCATAGAAGGGATCATTTCGGTCACCATCCCAAGGATTTGTAGGTGGCTGAACATCGATTCCAATATCTCGGGGTTTTTCCTTGCTCATAATTTCACCTTCTTTATTCGGTCTTGAGGTCGATATGCTATCTTTCCGCCGATAATTTCACCATTCTTGAAGGCAAACTTTCCAGGACGTTTACTAACAATCTTCTTCACTCCATTTGATTTAATGATAAGCGTTTCACGAGTCTCATCGACAATAGTACCAGACATTCCGCATAGACTGGGATCACTATGATGTGTGACCTCAACATGTTCGCCGATGAATTCCACTCTACCATCCATTATTCAACCTCCACCGGGAAACCCATGTCCGAAAGGACTTCCTTGACCTTCTTGGTATGAACACCTTGAAGTTCGATTGCTCCGCCCTTTGCAGTTCCTCCTGTTGCACATTTGGTCTTCAGTTGTTTTGCAAGGTCACTGATGTCAACTCCCTTTCCGACACCTTCGATTATGGTGACCAGTTTTCCATAACGGCGTTTTTCGGTACGAACGGTGATAGATTGCTGTTCTCTTACAATCTCTTCCATTGCAAGAAGTTCCTTTGGCAGTCCAGTCAATGGATCAATCTCAACCATTGTTTTCAGCCTCCAGTTCCATCTCGTGTTCAATAGTCATAATCCTAGCAATTTGTCTCTTGATGGCCCTCATCCTTCCAGGAGACGTAGGCTGACCTCCCATCGATGCAATACCTCTTTCATTCATAAGTTCAGAACGCAGTTCCTTGAGTCGAGATTCTCTTTCTTCAGGTTGCATTTCCCTTATTTCAGAAGGTTTCTTCAGACTCATTTATCTTCACCTTCTTTTTTCTCATCTTTCTCAATTTTCTCTTCCTTTACCTCTTCTTCAGGTTTGGTTTGATCATCAACATTTTCTTCTGGAGTATCTTCTTTCTCTTCAGTCTCTGCTACAGGTACTTCAGGCTCGGCAACCTTAATCTCGTCAGGCAATCTAGCATCAGGCTTCATTATTGCTACTTTGACACCTATTGTTCCAGGCTTCAGTTTCGCCTGAGCTATTCCAACATCCATTAATTCAAGTGCAGGCTCTCCACAGAATTTGATATGTCCAGAGACAAATTTCTCCGTACGATGCCTTAGACCAGTTAATTTTCCAGCAATAGTTATCTGACAACCTCTTGCTCCCGCGTCCATTATACGTTGGAGCATTGAGTTTCCAGCTCGCCTGTAGTTCCATCCCCTTTCCAATGCATTTGCTACTTTGGCAGACATAATCAATGGATTCAAAGCGAAATTACCTACCTCACCAGCTTCCACTTGTAGATTCTCATAACCAAACTTCCTTTCCAGATCATCAGTGAGCTGTTGGATATCGCTACCTTTTCTACCAATAACTAATCCAGGCCTTTCAGCAGATATTCTAACATGAGTTCCTAGTGGAGTACGCTGTATTGAAAGACCTCCAAATCCAGCTCTTGCGGTCTTTTTCTGAACATGTTGGTGAACCTGTACACGACGCACACGTTCTTTCAACAATTCTTTTACAATAGTCATTTAGATTCCTCCAATACGACTTCTACATTCGCACTTTCACGTCTTTTTGGTGTTGCTCTTCCCCTAGCTCTTGGGAATCGAGCTTCAAAAGTAGTGCCTCTCGAAGTTGCAATGTGTAAAATTCTCCAGTTTTCAACATCAATGTTGTTTGCTTCTCCATTGTTACCAGCCGATTCAATTACTTTCAGTATGGCAGCTGCAGTCTTCACAGGATATCTTCCGGTTGACATTCCCTTTCCTTTACGGTGACCTACTTTCCCATCGTGACGCATGAATGGAACAGCCTGATTCTTTTCGATAACGCGTTCCAGATAGCTCTTGGCATTTTCTAATTCCATCCCCTTTATGGCTCTACAGACTTCTCTAGCAGCCTTAGGTGAGATGTTCAGCCCAGTACCACGAGCAGCAGCATGGACTTCAGGATCATACGGGAACGAGAAACCTTTCATGATATCACTTCAATGGCATGAATTTCGACGATTTCGTAGCGCCGACTCCCGGCCCAGTATGGGTTGGTGAGGTTCTCGTGGGGGCTAATTCCCCAAAATACAGCCCAATCATTTCAGGCATTATCTCGATGTCAACAAATTCACGTCCGTTGTGGACAGCGAATTTCCTTCCTACAAATTGAGGAATCACAATCATCTCACGACGATGTGTTCGAAGGACCTTCTCAGGTCTCTGGTTAGAATCATTAATTAATTTGGCCTGTTCCTTACTCAAGCCACGTTTGAAAGAACGACGTTGTCTAGACGGCAACATCGTAATGAATTGTTCGAAGTCAAGTTCCTGAAGCTTATCTATGGTCAATCCACGATAAGTGTATTCCTTCTTTCGGCGTACTTGAATTCCTGCCTTTCTCTTTCTCTCCCTCCTTCTTGCCGCCTTAGGCGTTGCAAGTCCCTTGGTTCGACGAGCCATTAGCGCTTACCTCCAGTTCTCTTGGCAGCCACATGTCCAACCTTACGACCAGGTGGAGCATTTCTTGAAATTGTAGAGTTGACACCAACGGTCTGTTTTCTTCCACTTCCATGAGGGTGGTCGACAGCATTCATTGCTACACCCCTCACTTTCGGCCAGACCTTTGGTCTTGCACGGTTACGGTAGAAATTCTTCCCAGCCTTGGCGATTGGTTTCTCTCCTCTTCCTGAACCAGCTACAGAGCCTATAGTAGCTCTACACATATTATCCAATGTTTTCTGAGCCTTGGATGGTAATCTGACAGTTGTAAGTTTTCCATGTGAGATAACAACACCATTCTGGCCTGCAGCCCGAACAAGTTTTCCACCATCTCCGGGTTTCATCTCTATGTTGTAGACCCTAGTTCCTTCGGGTATCGATCCCAAGTATGCAGTGTTTCCAGTTTTTATTTCGGCGCCATGTCCAGCGCTTATTTCCTGACCAACATGCATTCCATCATGGGCAATCATAGTGTATTTGTCTTCTCCATCATCGATTCTTGCCAATGGAGCAGTCCTGCCTGGATCGTGCATCAGTTCGACAACCTTACCGGTGGAAGCCTTTGCTCTGGGGTGCCTTCCATCTCCTTTGAAACGACCGTCAGAGGCCTTGTAACGATGACCACGACCACGTCTCCTAGGTATGATTCGCTTTCCCATATTATCACAAGATTCCTAATCGATTGCTCAGGTCTTCTGCTGAATGACCCTCAGCGAGCTTCACGATTGCTAGTTTACCTTCTTTGGTAATTCGAGTATTGACCTTACTGACTTCCACTTGGAAGAGCGATCTTACTGCTCCCCGAATGTCGTGTTTCGTCGCCGTTCGGGAAACATAGAATTCTAATTTGTTTTGTTCAAGCATATACAAGGCCCTTTCCTTGGATCTTGGACTGAGAATCACTTTGTGGTCACTCATAGTCTCTCTCCCAAGGCAGACACTGCAGCCTTACTGAATACCACCAATCTTCCAGGGTCACCACCTGGTGCCAGAAGTTCGGTGTTGAGATTTTTGGCAGTGGTAACATCCACTCCAGATAGATTTCGGAAAGCTCTTTCTGAGCCATTGCATTCAGATAGAACGACCAGAACAGAGCGAGGCTTGCGGTATTTTCTACCACGTCTTTTTCCTTTTCCAGCTCTTATTGTCCTTCCAGATGAAGCACGATCAATGTCCTCTCCAATACCAAGCCCATCCAGAAGGGACAATGCACGTTTTGTTAGTGATTCACCTTCATGGTCAGTAGCCATGCTCTCTATTTTATCATCGACAACGTAAGGCAATTTTGCCTTTTCAGGTATGGCATGCCCTCTGGCATTAACATATGATTCTTGTGAAGTTGCGGCTAACGCGGAGCGGAATGCCTTTTTCTTTTCTTTTGAATTTATCTTCTGGTCCCATTCCTTTTCGACCTTAGGTGGGTGAGCACGTCGACCTCCAACGGTGTTTGGAGCTTCTGCACCACGTCCACCACCTTGATTCTTACGAGGTGTACGGGCCATACCTCGCCCTTTACCAGGCCATGAAACAGAATGCCGTAGACCGGCTCTCTTGGATGCACCATATGCTTGCCTGCGATTTGCTCTTGCAGATTTTACAGCTCTCCTGATAAGGTCCAATCTAACTGGTTCCTCAAAGGCGGAAGGAAGTGTGGCCGAGCTTTTCGAAGCTTTACCTTTCATAGAATAGATCGGGACTTTCATTCTACACTCCCTGCTGGCTCTCTTGTGAGACCATTGTTATTTCGGGTGCAACCTTTGCATCTGTGCTCTTACCGTGGAATCTCACGGCTTTTCTGAAACGTATAAGTCGTTTAGTTGGTCCAGGCAAAGAACCGTGAAGAAGAGCATAGGTTCCTCCTACCAATCCATAATTCAAGAATCCACCATTTGGATTGATTTCATCTGGATTATCTCCAATTTTTAGTAATCTTTTGTTGTATTCAGTTCGTTGATGATATCCTGTCTGTCCAGCTTGTGGAACAGTAGATACAACATAACCAGGACTGAAAGGACCCAAGTTACCGATCATTCTACGGTGTTTTGAGTTCTTGTGTGTAAGTAGTTTGACTCCCCAGCGCTTTACATGACCTTGAAAACCATATCCTCTGGTTACAGCCACAGCATCCAACATTTCCCCGTCTTCTGCAAAGTCATTGATTGTTACATCCTTGCCAAGCATTTCCTTGGCAAATTTCATTTGATCATCTATGGAACCTCCGCCAACAGCCATCTCCATTATCTCAGGCTTCTTTTTTGGTATCCCCTCAACCATCTTGGGTTGGGTTTGGACCAATAATCGAATGTCCTCCACATCACTGTCCTTCATTTTCTTCCAGGCAGCTTTAGCATCATGATCCTTAGGGATAGGTATTCTTCGCTCTAGTTCGGGATCTAATTTCTTGTCCCAAGCCTCCGTCAATGTTCTTAGACCATAACTATCCTTGACATATCCACGAGCAGCAATGACTTTCATAGGTGGAACTTCCACCACAGTCACAGGCATTCTGATTTCCTGTCCGGCCGTTGTTGATTTCTTTCTGTAATCTACAGCCATTATGTGACTCATACCGACCTTGTATCCTGCAAAACCCAGTACTTTTGGTTCCTCACTATCAATAGCAGCCCAGCTAGAGATATGGGGCGTCTCGGAGCGTGCTCGCTTACGAGGGCTGAACGCCATGGAACCGCGGTTTGGTTTGTTGTGCTTTGGCATTTTTGTCTTTTCTCCAGAAATCGCTAACCGTTGCTAACGGAATCGAAATCAGGCGTACTTTCCCACATGTTTCACATCGTACCGTGACGCCGTTTCTCGTCGAGAAAAAGTGCCTCGAGAGGTGTAGGGATAATTGCCCTAAACGTCTGGTTGCGCGAATGTAGGGTCGCTCGCAGAAACGGACTCTATATAAGGACTGGCGTTAGTTTTCGTCGACAAACCTATAAAGTTTCAGGAGGATTTTCTATCTTTTTTGGAATCTCTTTTATGCCAAATAGGAAGCGAGTTAACCAAGTGCGCCGAACACATTCGAAAAAGATCCAACATGTTAAAATCACGAAAGCAGTTCCGATAATCACTGCAGAGTAGTCTCTAAGCCCGAGTTTTGTAGCTAATATTAGGCCCGCAAATGTCAGTGGCATGTGAACTATGTAGAAAGGATAAACTCCTTGGTTTAGATAACTTAGATTAGCACTGGGTTTATTCAGCAGACGTGCACCCCAAGAGAACACAGTAAGACACCAGAACCAAGCATGGAAACTGTGAATCACACATGCTAGCAGCGTCATCTGATTATGAATAATCCCATCCTCCAACCAACCTCCGTCGACATAAGGTATACCAAACTTATGTTGTTCTAGCCGCAACCAGACAAAGGCCACAGTCAATATCAAAGTCAGGGCAGTAATCATCATTCTGCGTTCTTCTATAAACTCATAGTAATCGTCCTTTGCCGTTATGCAAGCATAGCCGAATGCGAAGAAGACCAGAAACCAGAACCACTCGTATCCAACCCCAATGTATCCTGGGAACCAAGGCTTGAAGAAGATCTCTACCAGAACCAGAACAAGTGGAAGCAATAACAACACTCCTATTCCTCTAGGGAGAGTGAAAAATGAACGTAGAAATCGCGCCATTTTTCCATCGGGATAATTTCTAACTAGGTAGAAAACGGGTGTGAGGAAGAGAGAATATTGAAACAAATTCCATAGGAACCAGAGATGGCCAAGAGCTATGAGTTTGCCAAAGACGGGAATCCAGAAGACGAGCGATCTCCATATGATTCCGAAGAAGAAACCAAACGCAAGACCTTCCAAACTTGTATCCTCATGGTCTCCAGTAAAAATTGAACCGACAAACCCCATTGTCCATGCTCCGAAAAACATTGGCACAAGAAGCCGTTTCACTCTTTCCTTGAGAAAAATCCCCCACGTTCGATTACGAAACGCAAAGGCAGTTCCCATTCCTGATATCATGAATAACGCTGCGAGCCTCCATTGATGCATCCAGTGCAACATCATGCTAGTTGGCTCTACAGAATCAGCTGTGTAGTCATTCCCCTTCTCTGCAACTTCCCACCTTTCTTCATTATCTAGGCTAGTAACATTCGGGTTAACATCATCACCGTAGAGATTCCAGTAGACGCCTATAGCAACATGGAAAGGTATCAACAATCCGAACAAGATAACTCTGAGCCAATCGATATCATAGCGCCTAACTTTTTTTGGAGGTTCTTCCACAATTAACCTTCATTTTACATCTATTTATACGTATTTCAAAAAATTATTTTGAGTTAAGAGCAGGCCAAATCATTGTCGCCAAGATTATGATTACACACTGCAATACGATAAAAATTACCAGACTGAAATTAACATCATAAATAACTGAGAAAAGCCATGAACCTCCTAACGAGAATATCAAGCTACCAATCACCAAATACTTGATGTCCATTATTTGGTTTCTACTTCAATCGCCGTCGCCATACCGCCACCAAGACAGGCAGTGGCGAACCCACGTTTACCACCTTTTCTTCTAAGTGCATGAATCAAAGCCAGAACAATCCTACAACCAGAAGCACCGAGCGGGTGCCCCATAGCCACCGCCCCTCCATGAACATTCAATTTTTCATGTTTGAGACCTA
>CAZMPT010000003.1:15631-27410 GCA_964568285.1 uncultured archaeon
GATTCAATGGCAAAAAGATCGGATTCTTCTCTTGTAACTCCAAACTGTTCTGCGATTCGGTTTCCGGTTTGAGCCATCACCATTCCATTGAAGGGATCAATCAACCCGTCATTCATCATACTGTCCACAGGCTCATCCATGCTAATCTTCCCGTCCTCAGCTCTGGCTACAGTGAAAGGAGAACGAGACATGGATTCCATTCCACCCACCATAACAATCTTCGATTCCTTGGCACGTATCGCATTCGCAGCCAACATTATGGCCTTCATACTTGAGCCACACATCTTGTTGATAGTAAGTGCAGGAATTTCAGCAGGAATTCCAGCTTTGAGAGCCGCTTGTCGAGCAGGATGTTGCCCAATTCCTGCTTGCAAAACATTGCCCATAATCACCTCATCGACCATATCAGCCTCAACACCAGTTTGCTCTAACGTCCCTTTGATTGCCATAGCTCCGAGATCTACAGCAGGAGTGTTGAACAATACTCCTCTGAATCTGCCCTGTGCCGTTCGAACACCGCCTACAATTACTACATCCCGTGGATATTCCATGGAGAAATCACAACATAGCGGCTTAGTAAAAGAGCTTCGCAGAAGTCTTAAGAAATCCCAGACTAGGCCCGCAGATAACAACAACCATGTCTGACCCGAAGATAAAGGAGAAACGCTGGACGATAGACCTCGAGAAGAAGATACAGGAAGAACACTTTTCGGACGGCCAGAGATACTCTTTCAATCCAGATTCAGGAAAGGAAATTTTTGTGGTAGACACTCCACCCCCATATCCCTCAGGAACGTGGCATATTGGTGCAGTGGCTCAGTACAGTATGATTGATGTGATAGCCAGATCACAGAGATTGATTGGTAAAGAGGTCTATTTTCCTTGGGGAGTAGATCGTAACGGAATCAACATAGAATTTACGGTCGAGAAAAAGACCGGCCGCAAGATGAAGACTTACGACCGAGCTGAATTTCTTGATATCTGTAGGAATGAGATAGAGAAGTACACTCAAGAGATGCGCAATATTGCCAAAAGAGTAGGACTTTCTTGTGCCTATGATAATGAATATTTGACCGATGCACCAGATTACCGGGCAGTAACTCAGTCTATCTTTATCGACCTTTTCAAACGAGGAGATATAGTTGAGGAATTACGCCCTAATCTGTATGATCCGGTTGAAGGAACAACAATCGCTGAGGCGGAGGTCGAGCGCCTTCCCCGCAAGACCCATCTCATGGATGTTCGCTGGTCAGTAGAAGGAGATCCAGATCACGCCCCAGTGATAATCTCTACTACCAGACCCGAGCTGATATGTGCCTGTGGAATAGTTATCGTACACCCGGATGATAATCGTTACCAGCACCTTGTAGGCAAGAATCTGGAATTGCCGATTGGCACATCAGACCGTTCAACAAGTGTTGAAGTCCGCGCACACCCAAGTGTGAACATGGAATTCGGTTCTGGTGTTCTCATGGTCTGTTCTTTTGGAGACCAGAATGATGTAGCAGTATTCAGGGAATTAGGTTTGTCTCCTTTTCAGGCAATAGATTTGGACGGTAACATAACAGAGATAGGAGGCCCATTGGCCGGACTTTCAGTGGTGGATGCCAGAGCAAAGGCCATTGAGCTTCTTGAACAATCAGATAGGATAGAGAATATAGTCGAGAGAGATCAGGAAATTCCAATATCTGAACGCGGCAAGAATCCAATTGAGATAATCCTGTTGAAGGAATGGTATGTCCGCCAGACTCATATTCAGGATAGAATGAGAGAATTATCAGATGAGATAAATTTCGTCCCACCCCGTAACAAACAGTTCCTTTTGGATTGGATGGAGAATATTACGATTGATTGGCCAGTCAGCCGCCGACGTTGGTACCACACAGAGATACCTATCTGGTATTCTGAGGATCGCACCAAAGTCATTGTCCCCCCACATGGCGCCTACGTTCAACCGTGGAGAGATTCTCCACCTGACGATTCAGTCGTTCTGGAACGTGATTCACGTAAGGAACTAGGCAAATATTCAGACATGAAAGCCAAACTTGGTAAACTAGAAGGAGAGGAGAAAGTGTTCGACACTTGGATGGATTCATCCAATTCGAATCTATATGTTTCAGGCTATTTGTCAGACCCAGAATTGTTCGAGAAAGCCTTTCCAACTGGAGTAAGACCACAAGGTAAGGAAATCGTTCGAACTTGGTTGTACTATACACTTCTCAAGTCAGCACTTTTACTAGATAAACCCGGTTTTGCCAATATCTGGATAGATGGGTTGGGAATGGACCCCTGGGGGCGAAAGATGTCTAAGTCTCTTGGCAATGGAATTGACGCTGAGTCCGTTCTTGAATGTGGAGCAGGAGGCCGAACAGGTTCTTGGAAGATCAAGGGACCTGAAGGCAAACAAGTAACTCTACAGGCCAAAAAGATTGGTTCTGAATGTTTCCGTTTCTGGAAAGCTGCGGATGCACAAGTAGGAGATGATTTCCAGATAAATCCAGAACAGATAGAATCACGTTATTTCGGCGTACTCACCAAGATCTTCAATGTCGGTCGTTTTGCATCCCAATTCGATTTTGATGGAGATTTGGATACAGTTCCAGACAATCTGGAAAATGAGGATAAGTGGATATTAGCTGAATTCTCAGATTTGCTTGAAAAGGCCAAGATAGGTTATTCAGGACTGGACATCTATACTGCAGCACAAGGAATCAAGACCTTCAGTACTGGCATATTTGCTTCACATTGGTTGGAGATGGCCAAGACCAGACTGTACAATGGAGATTCATCTGCTACTTGGACTTTACACAGGGTGTTCAGGGATCTAATGTCGATATTATCTCCGATATGTCCTTTCTTTACACATCATCTTTCCACGACCTTGTATGATCAGTCTGCAGTTGACATAGACACTTTCCCAGAATCTCCAATGTCAGATACTAAATCATGGATTGATATGACCGAATCATTGGTCGATTTCAATTCCGTAGTGTGGAAGGCAAAGAAAGATGCCGGAATTTCTCTGGCAGCTCCCATATCTGGCCATAAGGTCCCAGATTCACTAAAAGAAATTGAATCGGCACTGACAGCGATGCACAAGCTGGAATAATTAGGCTAAATTGAATCGTTAGATATTCAGAATCTAGCAGCAGAGTAGAAGGACATGTCAAAGGGAGCCTCTTCACCAGTAATCAGACCCTTGACAAGCACCCCAGTAATTGGTGACATACCCATACCTTGCATATTGTGTCCAGCAGCGATTATCAAATTGCCATAATTAGGGGAACGATCAATCACAGGCATCCCGTCTGGGGTCATGGGGCGCCAGCCATACCATTCCTTCATCATAGGCGTTTCCCCTGGTTCCTTTAGGTAGCGTCGTGCACCACGTCTCAAAGCCTCGATCCTGAGATGGTTGATTTTAGAATTGTAACCAGAGAATTCCATAGTTCCACCTAGGCGCAGACCACTTTTCCAAGGCGTGACTGCCATACTCGCTTCATTCAGGATAAGTGGAATTTTAACACACCCTTCTGGTCTTTCCAGAGTAATACTATATCCTTTACCGGGCTGGATTGGCAATCTTAGTCCCAATTTTTTTGTAAGGAAAGGGGACCAAGAGCCAGAAGCAAGGACATAATGTTCTGAAGAATAATCTCCTTTTGTGGTGCGAACGGAATCGATTCTTGACCCATTTGTCACAAAATTTGTAACCTTGCATTTTTCGATTACATCAACTCCCATTCCCGATACGACACGAGCCCATTCAGACATTAGGCTTTCAGGCCTCATGTGTGCATCCATTTCGTAGAGCCAGCCACCATAGATTTCCGAGCGTAAACCAGGTTCAATCTCGAACAATCTATCTCCAATCAGAGGCGTTGCAAACAAGCCAATCTCATCCAACATCTTCTGAATCGGAGCAAATGTCTCCATGTCTTCTTTTTCTGCATGCACTTGAATGCAGCCCACCTCTTCTAACTCAATTTCCATGTTCTCACGTTCGACCATCTCGTTCCACATTGGACGGGAAGCGTCAAGCAGTTGCAGGCGTCCGAGCATAGCATGGCGCATGTCAGATAGATTGCATTTGCGTGCAGTCTGCATGAACCAATGCATAGTGTCCCAGTTCATCCAAGGATTAACGTAGAGAGGAGAATCACTTCGTAGCATCATGCTCAGAGCTTTCACAATAAGACCTGGACGCGGGAGCGGTAGCGCATGGCTGGGAGATATCAATCCACAGTTTTCTCGAGATGAACCATCTGCGATTAGCCCCTTCTCCAACAATCTGACCGAGTGGCCAGCTCTAGCAAGTTGGTAGGCACAGGATATGCCAATGACTCCTCCACCAATTACAGTGACATCACAATCACTGCCAATGAGCTTCTCTGACTTCACTTAGAATCTCCTCCACACTTACAATCATTCAGTATTTACAACTGCACCTACACCAGTCATAACATTTTCTGTGAACAATCATTGTATTATGTCCGATACGACAAACCTTTATTATCCATTAAAATCATAGTTTGCCATGAGGCACCCTTATGAGATTAGGCTTGAAGAGTTGGAGGAACGGGTTGCTCGTATAGAATCCCTTTTGACAAGCCAAAATAAAAGAAAGGTTTTCGCGTAGAACCTGCATTCGCATCGGTAGACATGCCGCATAGGTACGGTGCACTATGTCGATTTCTAACCTCACCCCAACCCTTTAATTTGAACCCGATAGTGTGTGACGTGTACCGATTCTTGAAACTTATTTTCAATGATACGAGACCCTGTTCAGTGAGGTAAATACATGACAAAGACCAAATTACAGATAAAGAAGGAAAAGAAAGAACTACGACAAGAAATATTCGATCTGCGACATCCAAGGAATGTCAAGGGACAGTTCGTAAGTAAATATGATGCACCTAAGAACCTGAGCTACTGGAAGAAGCAGTGGGGAAGGAAGTACGGAATCACGACATCAGAACAAGGCGAAGCTGTTATGGCTATGGAAGAAGGCTTGGATCAAGAGCACGCCGAACCCAAGAAAAAATCGATAATTGACTTATTGAAACCATAGTTCACGTCCTACCGTTCCCATTTAAGTACGGATAGTTATCGACATTCGGTGAGACATCATGTTTGATGGAATCAAGAGTATGCCGGCAAAGGTCTGTTTGGGTCTTTCGTCGGTCATAATGTTAGTATACACCGTGAACTTCATTTTTTTCGCGGATTGCCACGTCATTAATGGCGACGGCTGCACGTCAATATTGACATCAGGAGCGGAAGAGGGAGATGCATCCTATGGTCGCGGAGCAGGCTTCCTTAACGTCGCAGGATGTCTGATGTTAGGGTTGTTCATGGGGAATCTCCTCATACTGAATGAAGGTGCCAAAGCAAAATGGAGCTTGATGATTCCTGGCCTTATCGGATTCGTTGTATTGACTCTTGTTTTGGCTATCACTGGTGATTATGAACCATCAAGTCCCATGCCAATGTATGCTGCCGGACTTGCTACTCTACTATATGGTGCTGCATATTATTTCATGATGGAAGAAGGAGTGAATGAGGGGCTCGACTTTGGAGTAAATGGTCTTCAGGTCAAGGACTCGGTTGCAACCGGTTTACTGCTTGTCGCTGCATTGATCGGGGTCTTTTTCGCAATCAACAATTTATTTTTCGCAGAAAGTTACCTAGGTAGAACAGATGGTCCACTACCTACTTTTGGCAATTATGAGGGCAACTACTATGCAGACGAACCAACTGCCCCTGCACCAATCGCAGTGAAAGTTCTTGGAGCTTTGATTATCCCATACACTCTTTTCGCAGTAAATATCCTTAGAACTGGAGCTAGTGGAAAATGGCCCATTATGCACATCAGCATGTTCGGTTTGGGCACCTTTGCAATCAACAACGTCTTTGGTTTAATCTTCTTCGATGATGCTGACTGGGCTGCTGCGACGCTTGAAGCGACCAGAGCTGCCTTCGTACAGAACACAGTGATATCTCTTTTCGTCTGGTTTGCGGTAGTTTACGGTTATTATCGTCTAAGGGACGAAGGAGCAGAGGATGGCATGACCATTATGGGCGAACCTCCTGAAGATAAGGACTTATTCATGTTCAAGATGTATCCCATGATGATGACTGCGATAGCAGTTGTACTTCTCTCAACGCAATTCATCTCTTTCACGGGGTTATAATAATGAAAGAATACATGCAACCAAAATGGTGGTTAACAGGAGTGGGCACCATATTCACAATCTTTATGTTGTTGACTTACGCTGAGATCTCGAACGCAGCGGAAACGGGATGGGGCGCTGATAATTACGATGATAGAGACGTTTTCTACGAGAAAGCGTGGGCTTCTACCTTCCTCATCGTTGCAATTATTACAATTGTTTCTGGCCAATTTGTTGAAGGGAGAGCTCAAGCAATTCTTGCAATTACGATTGGAGGGGGCAATATCCTCACTTTCATACTAACTTTCCTTGCAGCTGGTGATTTGGAGTATGGCTACACAGATAATCCTGGTAATTGGGCGCTACCGATGATATTTGCAACTTGTCTTTTAGTGTCAGGATATCTGCATCTGGAAGAAGAATAGATTTCCGACGATTAGTATTTAAACAATAAACGTCAAAACAGACAATATCCGTAGGTTTTCAGACGCTTTCGCATTCCTTTAGCGTCAGGGCAGACTTTTTCGAGTTCATTCCAGAATTTAGTGCTATGATTCTTAACTCTGGTATGTGTCAATTCATGGAGTAGAACATAATCGATTAGATAATCCGGAAGGTGAAGGAGATTTTGATTAAGACTGATATTGTTCTGAGAACTACAGCTGCCCCATCTGGTCTTCTGACTACGGATAGATACTTTTCCATAATCAAAATTGTGTATCTCTGCCAATTCCGATAATCTCTGGGTCAGTACCTTTCTGGCATTCTCGCGGTCAATCTTCGGCAAAGTCTTGCCCATCTCCTTTTCAATTCTGACTTTCGATACTCTCTTTTGGATCCAGTCTATCTTTGATTCTACAAATTTCTGTGCATTCATCAAGGTCTCCCGATTTGGTACAGCAACTCTCACGAATTCGGATTTGACCGTAATGCCAATGCGTTTTCCATGACTTTTCTCGTACCGGATAAGTCCAACTTTTGGATGATCTACGAGGTAATCCACAATCTATTATTTCCTACGGTATATTGCTATTAATCCAATTAAAACCAAGGCAGAAATCATGGATGCTGAGGGAAGGCCACCCCCATCATCATCAACTACAGGCTTGCTGATAGTTATAACGACAGAATCTGTAGCAGTAAAACCATCGTTATCAGTCAGACGGAGAACTGCAGTGTAGGTCCCTTCCTCAGTGTAAATATGAGTGGTAATCCCATGACGTTCGTCAGACCAATCGTATTCCCCGTCACCGTCTACATCCCATTCGTATAGGACAATAGTCCCATCTGCATCATTGCCCAATCCGATAAACTGAACTTCTCCACCTATTGTAACTTCGCTATCTGTACCAGCATTAGGGGCAGGCACAGTTCCAATTACCAATTCTTTTGAATCTACATCACCCCATGTTCCCGTGCTGTCCTGTGCTTGAAAGGTCACAGTATGTTTTCCAAGCGAAAGTCCAGAACTACTGAAATTTTTATCAGGACTTAAAACCCCATCAATCGATGATATCCATTGATATCCTATGATAGTTCCATCACTATCTATCCCTGCTCCAGAAAAGGAAACCATAGTTCCTAGTTCAGCCGGTAAAGGTGTGATAGACACAATAGTCCCAACAGGAGGGATGTTTGCATTTACGACCAATGTCGTTGAGGCCCATTCAGACCATTCACCATCATTGTCCTGCACCTGGAAGGAGAGGGTGTGTGTACCGGCGCTGAGGCCTGACATGTTGAATGCCTTGTCGTTACTCAGGATCCCATCAATGGATGAACCCCATTCATATCCAACTACAGTACCATCACTGTCAGTTCCAGATCCAGTAAAGAACAGAGTAGTTTCTTCTGAAGCTGGGGAAGGGTTGACAGAGTTAATCATCGCCACCGGCAGTTCATTAGGATAGACGACCAGCGTAGAATTATTCCAATCAGACCATGCACCATCATTGTCCTGTACTCGGAAAGATATAGTGTGGGTACCAGCTCTGAGTCCTGAAATATCGAAATTAGTAGTATTACTCAGCAATTCGTTCAGGGAGGAGACCCATTCGTATCCTACGACAGTACCGTCACTGTCCGTTCCAGAACCATTAAAGCTGAAAGAAGTATCAAATCTAGCTTCTGCAGGAGAGATGGAATTGATGGTTGCAACTGGAAGTGCATTGGGAATCACCGTCAATTCAGAAGTGACCCAGTCAGACCATTCTCCCTTTTCATCCTGGACACTGAGGCTGATGGTGTGAACACCGTCACTGAGGTAAGAAACCGTAAAATTCTCTTCATCACTCAAGAAACCGTCAATGGATGAGATCCACTGGTAAGCTACGATACCGACATCAACTCCCGTTCCCGAACCACTGAAGACAACATTCTCATCAAAACGAATTGTTCCCGGTTCGATAGAATCAATATGAGCTGTTGGAGGAACGTCCTTATCGAAGAGGTAGATCCGTTTGTCACTATCTGAAGCCCCACTCACAATGTCCTGACCATCCGCCGAGATACGGATTGATTTCGTCACATCATCAGCAACGTAGCTCCAGAGTGGTTCACTACTCTCTTTTCCGAACAGATAGGCTTGGTCAGATCCAGCTACGATCTCATCTCCATTGGCTGAGATGTCAACTGATGACACAATACTTCCAGTAGAATAACTCCAGATAGAAGCGCCACTACTTCCATCCAAAAGGTAGACCATGTAATCCTTGGTTCCTGCAACAACATACTCACCTCCATCAGAGGTGGCAATCGAATAGACGGCATCATCAGCAGTGTAATTCCAGAGTGGAGTGCTGCTGTTTGTATGAAAGTAGTAGACTTTGCTGTCCCAAGTACCAGCTGCGAGATATTCATTGTCATCTGAGATAGCGACTGCCCTTACGGAAGTTCCGGGAGAATAACTCCATAGCGGTGTACTACTGTTCTGACCAAAGAAATAGACCTTGTCAGAGCCACCAGTGATAAATTCACCATCAGGAGAGATATCAACTGTCAATACGAAATTCCCGGTGTTGTAGCTCCAGATAGGAGTACTACTATTTTTGCCGAAGAGGTAAATCCTATTGTCCCAAGAGCCAGCAGCGATGTAATCGCCCTGGTCAGAGACTGCAACAGACCAGATGTAATTTGCAGCCCCGTAATTCCAGAGAGGAGTTCCACTATCTTTGCTAAAGAAATAGACATGATTGTCCATGGAACCAGCAGCGATGTACTCACCATCGGCTGAGATCGCTACCGAATAAACAGTATCTCCAGTGGAATAGCTCCAGAGAGGAGTACTGCTGTTTTGGTTGAAAAGATAGACCTTGCCGTTGTTGTCCCCAGCGGCGATAAACTCACCATCAGCAGAGATATCGACCGAGGAGATTCCTGATCCAGAAGTGTAATTCCATTCAGGTCCCTTTGCTTCAGCTTCTCCAGCCATTAGAACTAGCGTTAGGCCGGCGATTAGCAGGAAAGCGAGGGAGCGCACGATACGGTCCTGACTCCTTTGTTTGATTTAAGACTTCAGCTTACTCAGAGTCAGCATCCATTATTATTCTACCAGTTTCAGAATCTATTACTCTAAATGCCACTTGCGTCTACCTTCTCATTTCGAGATTATTCGCCCGCATCATCTAACTGGCCAGCGAGCATCATGACTCCAATTGGCACGGCAGAGAACATTGCCAAGAAGAAGAAAATATCACCGTCAAGCCACAAAAATGACAATAGGCAAAGTCCGGCAACGATAGGCACAGCATACACCCATTCTACAGGTTTTTTAGGCGCATTACTTCCAGTTACAGAAGCAAGTCCAAAAAGGATCAAAGCGGTGCCCCATGCTATCGGCATTGAACTCCATATGCTCATGGACATATAGTAGGTATCTAATGCTAGTTGATCAACCAATGCAGGGTCACTACCGTAATCATCATTTTCATCGTGAATTATGAAAGCACTTTCGAGTTGCAGAGCGAAAAACAGGTAGAAAATAGTGAATGTAAACATGAAGCCTATTCTTGACAACATAAACATATCTTGTTGCATTTTCCCAGATTTTGCAAATAGGTCCTGTGAAAGCAAAAAGAACCCTCCAAATATCATGAGCACTCCAGTAGCGCAGGTAAATACCGCAAAGAAAGTCATGTTCATATCAGGATTGGCCTTCATCTCGTCTAGATATTCTTGACCAAGTAGGATACTATCGTCGTCGCCGCCACCTGGCCACATCATAAATCCGACCATCATTACGATTGGCCCGAGAGCTAGCAAATATGGAGTTAATCCTTTATCTGACATACTGATTTAGAGAGGATTCCCTTTTTAAATCGAATAGTGCTTAATATATTTTCTAAACTTCTAGCTTCCCCATTAACATCATGACGCCAATTGGTACTCCGGCGAACGGAGCGAATAGGATGAAGATCCAAGCGTTTGTAAAATATACAGTGAATAATCCTAAACCGATTAGTAAAGGAAGTCCAAATCCAAAAGTATTTGCGTTCGCAGATAGGTCCTTTCCAACAAGGCCCGCAGCACCAACCAAGGCTAGGGCCAATCCCAATCCAAGAGGCATGCTGGCCCAGATGTGACTGGAAATAAGATGGAGATCCATTGCAAGGGTATCTTCCTCCTCAGCAGTCAGACTGTCTCCATCCTCGGTAAGTAACCAATACATTTCAAGTTCAGCCCCAATTCCAAATGAAAAGACAACCAACGGGACTACAAAAGCAACTCTTGCCAACATCAACATATCTTGTTGCATCTTGCCGACTTTGGGCATCATATCTTGTGAAAGTAGAAAGAAACTTCCAATAGTGCATATAATCCCCGTAAATACGAGGAAAGCTGAAAGCTGGACCATATTCTGATCGGCGTCTTTCAGTTGATCCAGATACTCCTGACCGTATATTTCATCAGGTACTGGATGTAGAAAAAATCCAATAATCAAAATGATTGGGGCGATTGTAAGCATGTAAGGCGTTAGACTCTGGCTCATACTACTCGACGGAAGTTTCCCTTTTTAAATCGTATACCATCAGATAAATTGAATATAATTAAGCGTGCTACACCTTTTTTATGGCCTTTTTTTGTGGAAAAATATGGTTTTACAGAAGATTAGCGAGATAGTCACCAAGAAACCTTGGGAGACGGTCATCGCAGTAGTCGTCATCACTATACTTATGGTTGCCCAATTGGCCCTTAATCCACAAGATGGAACAGTAAGTCAATCCAGTTTTCTTCCGGACAATGAGGTTATCAGTGCACTGGAGGATATAGGAGACAAATTCTCAACGGAATATCCGGTCGACACATTGGTCTATAGCAATGATGGAGATATTCTCACATCAGCTTCATTTGTGGAGATTCTGGAAATAGAAATCGCGTTAATCGGAAATGAATTAATCGCGAATAATTCTATGACTCCCTCGAATCCAAGTACGGATATAGCTGCCATTCCCAATTATCTGGCACCTTTCGTCGGAGGAGATGCTTCAGATCTTGAACAATTGAAAGGAATCTATGCCAATGCTACAGATCAGGAGATAAAGGACGCATTCACCGCTGCAAAACAGAATCCTATGTTGGCTGGTGCTGTCATAAATATTCTTGGAGAG
>CAZMPT010000004.1:0-2738 GCA_964568285.1 uncultured archaeon
TACTAGTTGCAACGGCGTGTTCTACTCCACACATTCGTGCAAATTCTTCTTCAAATTTAGCAACTTCTGGACCTTGCGCGATTGTACCTGAACGTAAAACTCTGTCAACAGCTGCTCTCTCCTCAGAACCTATTTGGGGGCTGGCAATTGGTATCACAATGACTGTATCAAAAAAGTACCTATTAAAAACAGAGGTATGACACTGGATACTTGATTTTCAAAAAAGGTGGGGCATAAAATAATTATAGACGATAGATTAAGAGAAAGTTTATATACCTGTATTTAAGAAGGGGATTACTGGTGTACACCATGTTTGAAGAAACAAATTGGAAAACTGTAAGCGCTGAAATGATAGGGACCTTCTTTTTGGTCTTTTTTGGAGTCACCGCTTTTGCTAGCTCGGAGGATGTCTTTTCAGGCGCCCTGACAATAGGTATAACTCTTATGGTACTAGTCCATATATTTGGACCAATTTCAGGATGTCATCTTAATCCAGCCGTAACCATTGGTGTTATGATGTCTAAAAAAATGAGTAGAGATGATGCAATAGGCTACATGGGGGCCCAGACTGTAGGGGCAACACTTGGTTTTGTTCTTTTCAAATTCCTAAATCCAGGCACTGATGATTCCATAACGGAAGGAGATGGGGCAATCTTCACTGCTGCAGTCATTGGAACCATGTTCTTTGTAATGAGCCTGTTGAGTACTCAAGATCCACTTGCTATAGGAGGAACTTTATTCATAGTAGCAAACACCTCATTTGGCACTGTAAATCCTGGAGTTGATCTTGGAAGCATGATTGCTCTGGCTATAGATGGAAATACGGACTGGGCATTCTTTGGAGTAATGGGTTCAATCGCCGGTGCCTTTCTGGGTTGGGCGGCAAAAGACAACGCTCTAGATTAAAATCCAATAAAAAAGAGAGAAGAGGATGGGGCTTCGGCCCCGCCTCTACATTAGTTGTGTAACCTCTTCGACAGAACGAAGTTCTTGGAAATATATTTGTTCTATTGAATCATACATTTCTTCATCATCTTTGATTAGAGATAGTACTTCTTCATAACCTGTAGCGGCTTTCTGTTCAGTCTTAAGAGCTTCTTTCAGCATTACCTTATAATCAGTTGTATGAACAATCTCCGTGGGATCTCTCTCTGTAACTGCAACGCCTCCTAATTTTACTATAGCTGTTCTAACCATTTCGGCGTGTGTGTGTGATTCACTTGTCTCTTCATCAAAAAACGGTTTCAAGTGTAAACGATTTATCCCTTTTACGTAGGCTGAATAATGGGAGTAAAGAGCTTCTGCCCGCAATTCCCATCCCAGTCCTCCATTAAGCTTCTCAATCAGTTTTGAATTGCTCATGTTAATCGATATTTGCTTTAGTTGATAAAACTTTTGATTTTATCTGGATTGTACAGGCAATGAAGCGGTTCGAGTCATAATAATCTTCTGTTTATCATCCAAACTTAACTTATCATTATCGAAATTATATGAAGAATAGTCAAAATTAACGTGAGAAATTACTGAATTATCAGGTTCTATTAACTTTGATAATTCTTTCGGAATTTCCGAAAAGGATACCCAGGCTACTGTTTCACTATCTGGACTTACACCAGCAATCTCAATCGCTCTCGAGATTTGCCTCTGGGCTGTCAAATAAAGCAGCAGTTCTGTTGAACAATCCTTAGAGAAATTGTATTTACCTGTATGAGCTTTTTCAGCAAGAACTGCGGCTTGATTCAGATGAATTTTGCCACAAACTACCTTAGGATTGACTAGGGCGAAATTGGGGCCTATCAATTTCATTAATTCTTCGATGTTGCCGTCCTTCAAATGGCCGCTACCTAATTTAATCTCCACAACACTCAATTGTCACAGCATATTATATAACTGGTAGCGCGCTCGACAAAATAGGAGAAATACTATGGATCCCGAAACGGATGGCAAGGTTGCCCAATTAGAGAGTGGTCTGACTTTGGAACAACAAAGGCTAGAGAAACTGTGGGACGCCTACGAACAACAAGAAAAGGATTTGAATGCATCCTTAGATCAAATTAACATTTTAGAGGCAGATATCGAAACAAAAGCAACGATGATAACCTCACTTCAGGAATTACTGGGAGAAAGAGACTCAAAACTTCGTGAGCTGGAAGTAGAAAGGCAGAGGCAAATGAAAGTTGAAGCTGAGTATGCTCCTAAAATAAGTGAAATGGAAGGAACCATAAAGGAACAAACAGACAAATACGATCGACTTTTATCTATAACTCAGGAAATGGAAGGCGAACTGGATCTTGCTAGGCGGGCTCTACATGCTAGAGACAGCTGGTTTAATCTCAATGTCAGTAGCCTTGAAACGATATCTGATTTAATCAAAGAATGGAGAGACATACAGGCGGGCAAATTCCCAGATAATGCCGGTACTGGAGGGCCAGGTGGTGGCAAAGCTGATTTTGTTGAGGCTGTATCATCCATAAAGGGACTCGGAGCGGTAAAAGCTGAGAATCTATATGATTCAGGATTTCACACTGTGGAGGATCTAAAAGCCGCGACTGTTGAGGATATTGCTACCGTTGTTGGATTTACAAACTTGAGTGCTAGTAAGGTCGTAAACGGAGCTAAAGGGCTCTAAATTCTTAGAAAATTCTTAATTACTGCTGCATTTCTAACTTCGGGGTGGAAAGAGACACCGAAGATTTCTTTAGATTTGTGCTTGATTACTTGTGTACTGGTTTCACTTC
>CAZMPT010000004.1:2838-17233 GCA_964568285.1 uncultured archaeon
ACACCGAAGATTTCTTTAGATTTGTGCTTGATTACTTGTGTACTGGTTTCACTTCTAGCTAAGACCTCAAAGAATTCTAAGTTATCTACAGAATAATTGTGAAGACTGTATGCTTGAAATTCACCTTCGCATAGATTGTTATTTTCTAAAGTTTGCACATCTATCATACCTATCTCAACGTTTTCAACTATCTTTTCTTCAAAAATAGAGACAACTGTCTGCATACCAGAACATATGCCCAAAACTGGTTTATCGTAATCGAAAAGAAGGTCTTTGAAAATTTCTAGGTCTTTTTGATAACGATTATCCTGAAGTGATGTTCCACAAACTAATATTTTGTCAAATTCATAAACAAAATCTTTGCTACACTCATTGTAGTGCAAAATCTGATATTTTTCGGATTTAACTATATCTACAATAGGAAGAACAAATTCTCTTTCACTTAGTTTGTCAGAACAGGTAGAAATCAACAGAATATTCATTCTAAAAGGGCCTCCTTTATCTCTAAGTATCCTGAAAAATTTGAATAGTGTTTTCTTGATTCAGATATTCTAATCGATTTCTTGAACAAAGGGCCACTTGTAACAAATGATTCGATTTCTCCGCCTTCTCCGGCCGGATTTATGCTGTATTCAGATTCCATATCCATTAACTCCGTAACGCAATCTGAATCAATTGCTCTCCCAATCCAATTCTCGTCAAAGGGTTCAGCTGCAACTCCAGTTATGATTGAAACTATATTGTTAGATTGTAACTCCTGAAGCAAGTTCTCTTGAGGCAGCTGCCAAAGAGGATTGAAACACCATAGGCCTAGATCATTGCAAATCTTTTGAATTCTTGTAGATTGATAAACTGAAGCCAGTGCACCGGTCACTACTCCTTCGATTGAATATTTTTTAATCGCTGTTTTAATAATCAAATGTAAATCATCCAATTCTCTTTCCTTTACACCACTAGTCTTTGAAATCAAATGATTTAAGCCCATGGCTTCAGCCTGAAGTTTTGTCCATTCTATTGCTGGTGTATGAAACATCCAGCTGTCTTTCTTCTCAGATTTCAAGGTCAGAAGACAAGAAATATCATTATCTGCTGAAGCATATTGGAGTGCAAGATAGGAATCCTTGCCCCCTGAGAACAAGACTGCCAGTTTCATCTAGTTTTCCTTTTGGCTATTAGATAAACTTCGCTTGATTGTTTACGTGAGGCCTCAGGTGAAAGTGTGCGAACTGAACCGAATTCATCGATAACTGAAGCACGAAAGTCCTGAAAATCTGAACCTTCAAAAACCTTACAAACAAAGGATTTAGCTTTCCTTTCCGCTGCAATCTCTAGTGCCAATGAAGACAATTCTACCGAACGTGCTTGATCTACCGAATAATTTCCAGATAAATTAGGACTCATATCTGAAATTACCACATCTGCTTTAGGAACTAATGCCTCTAATTCAGTTCTAGTTTCTGATTCCCGAATATCTCCCCGAAGGAATTGAGCACCTTTCAAGGGAAGGATATATTGCAAATCGACGCCTACCAATTTTCCCTCTTCTCCTATGTTTTCGAGGGCAACCTGAGACCACCCGCCCGGTGCAGCCCCCAAATCCAAAACTGTGAAACCTTGCTTGAATATCTTACTTCTTTTTTGAATGTCCATCAATTTGTATGCTGATCTTGCCCTATAACCTTCTCTTCTTGCTTTTCTCTGAAAAGCATCACTTTTGCCTCTACGTCCTTGGCCTGGCATTAAGCTCCGCCAGCTTTCTTTAAAGCCCACTCCGCAGCCTTGCAAATATTCTGGTCGGCACCAGTAGTTGTACGGTTTTTGATAAGAGCTAAATGTGGTTTTACTAATGCAGGCTTATTCGAACCAATATAGCCTAATGCCTTTACTACCTCAACATGAATGTACCAATCATCATTCTTGAGGGCCTTAGCTAATCTAGGAACTGCATGGTAGACTGTCATTGCATTCTTGCTACCAATTCTGCCAAGTGCTGTAGCTGAAGACTTCCTTAATTCAGATGATTTGCTCTCAAGACCTTTTATTAGTCCCGGAACTGCAGTTTTCACCGCGTCTGGATTTGCGAGACCAATCATTCCTATACAATCTGCTGCCCTCTCCTTCAGACGCTCACCTGAATTGAAGGCTTCTATGACCTCAGGTGCAAGTACCACTGAAGGGGCAGGATATTTTTTTGCAAATTCAGTTAAAAGGACGACGGAATGGTAAACTACTCGCCAGTCATCATCTGCGATTGCCTTCTTTAGCTCAGGCAATGCCACCTTAGGAACGGTGTGTAGTATCTCAGATAGAGATTCTTGAGTTTGATATCTAACATCTTTGTCATCATCGCTAAGCATCTCAAAAAGTACGGCTATTGTACCACTCTTTTGGGAATCTGATTTCAAAGAAAAACGTGTCCAAATCTCAACAACTTTGCTCCTAACTGCAGGATAAGGACTATCCAAGGTCTCTTGAATTGCTTCAAATATCTCTTCGTCGCGGGTGGGTTTTACCTTTCTAAGTTCTAAAAGTCCATCTATAATTGCCTCTTGGGGAGAGGCTAATTGATTTGGTAGGACTCTTATGAATGAATTGATTATCGGTTCGGCCCATTTATCATCAGTCTGTGCCTGAATAATCAATGCCTTCACGGCCGCTGTTCTTTCAATTTCGGATCCACTTTCCATTTCTGCAAGATTCTTCTCTATCTTGCTATCTAGAGAACTGCCGCCAGCAGATTCTGCCCACTGCCCAACGGAGTCTTTCAAATTCTGGAATCTATCCCGTAAACCCACATTCACTCATCTGGGGATGATAGTAATAAACCTAGCTTGATTGAAGGAACATGCCGACGGTGGCTGAAAAGTTCATTAGCAACAATGGAGCCGAGGTCCATGATCGTGTTAAGGTAGTTAGCAATTCAATTACTTATGAAGGAATTCTACTCCCAAAACACAATTTTTCCGGTGATGAAATAATAGTTCTAAAACTTGATAATGGTTACAATATTGGAATTTCTGTAGAAAATGCAGAATTAAGTATTCTGTCAAAATCTAAGAAAGAAAAAGTTAAAACTTCCAAGAAAAAAGCAAAAAATGATTTGCCAAATATTTCAATTTTAGGAACTGGAGGCACTATAGCTTCTTTTGTTGACTACAAAACCGGTGCTGTCAGTCCTGCCATAACTGCTGAGCAACTAGTAAATTCAGTTAGTGCACTAGATGAAATCGCAAACGTTGAAGCTGAACCACTCTTCTCATTAGCTTCTGAAGATATGGAACCAAAACATTGGGAGGAAATGGCAAAGAAATCAAAAGAAATCCATGACAAAAAAAATCATGGTATTGTAGTTGGTCATGGAACTGACACAATGGCCTACTCTTCTGCCGCATTATCATTTCAACTACCTGAAATTTCCAATCCTGTTGTTTTTACTGGTGCTCAAAGAAGCCCAGATAGGCCGTCAAGTGACGCGCACCTAAATCTAGTCGGAGCAGCAAAAGTAGCAATGACTGACTTAGGTGAAGTTGCTATTGTGATGCATGAAACAACTGATGATGAAAACGTTGCCATATGGAGGGGAACAAGAGTAAGAAAAGCACACTCTTCCAAAAGAGATGCATTTATGTCACCGAATGAAGGACCACTAGGTACTGTAAATGAAAATGTTGAAATGAAAAGCAAATATCGGGCTGTTACAGATGAAACCAAACTAGAGGCAGGTTTTGAAAATCAAATTGGAATGGTATGGTCACACCCTGCACTGACGATTGAGGACTGGGAAAGCATAACTTCTGAGAAAAAAGGAGTCGTTATTGCAGGAACTGGATTGGGCCATGTCAAATCTGAACTTCTAGATACTATTGGAAAGACTGCTAAGGATATTCCAGTAGCCATCACAACTCAATGTTTAGGTGGGTCCACAAATCTTAATGTTTACAGGAATGGAAGAGAATTGATTGCAAAGGGAGCTGTAGAGGCATACGATATGCTACCTGAAACTGCTCTTGTAAAAATGATGTGGCTTTCAAAACACAGAGTCGACAAAGTTAGGGAACTTATGGGAGAAAACTTAGTCGGTGAAATATCAAATTCTAGAAAACTGGATTAAGGAAATCTCTTTAGACTGCGGTTATAGTGTTGAAACATGATTAGGCCTCAGTATGAAGAACTAGCTGAATTATTGATTAACCATTCCTGTTCTCTGGAAAAAGGGGAAAATGTACTGATTGAAGCATTTGACATACCTGAAGAGATGGTCATAGCAACCATAAGGGCCGCTAGAAAGGCTGGAGGATCTCCCTTTGTTACCTGGAAGAACAACATAATACTCAAAGAACTGATATCTGAAACTACGGATGAACATATGAATCTAATAGGGTCTGTTGAAAAATTCAGAATGGAAAAGATGGATGCTTACATTGGTTTAAGAGGAAGTTTGAATATATCTGAGATGTCAGATGTTAGCTCAGAACGGATGGCCATTTATCAGTCTAAATTATTGCAAAAAGTGCATTTTCAAGAGAGAGTAGCAAACACAAAATGGGTAGTTCTAAGATGGCCAACACCATCAATGGCTCAACAAGCAAGTATGTCTACTGAAGCCTTTCAAAAATTCTATTTTGATGTTTGTTGTCTAGATTACAAGAAAATGGATGAAGCAATGAAACCTCTGGAAAAATTGATGACTGAAACCGATAAGGTTCACATAAAAGGACTTGGAACTGACCTAAGATTCTCAATCAAAGGAATACCTGCCATAAGATGTGCTGGTGAGCGAAATATCCCTGACGGAGAATGCTTTACCGCGCCTGTTAAGGATTCAGTCGAAGGACATATTCAATTCAATACTGAGACCCTTTATCATGGAACTGTTTTCAATGATATAAGATTGGATTTCGAAAAAGGGAAAATCGTGAAGGCCACTGGAAGTGATGAAGAAAAAATTAATTCCATCTTGGACTCGGATGAAGGGGCTAGATACATTGGCGAATTCGCTATTGGATTTAATCCATACATCACTGAACCCATGAAGGACATTTTGTTTGACGAGAAAATAGCTGGAAGTTTTCACTTCACACCTGGCAATGCTTACGATGATGCAGACAATGGAAATCGATCTGATGTACACTGGGACATGGTACTTATTCAAAGACCTGACTATGGAGGAGGAGAAATCTGGTTTGATGACGTGCTAATCAGAAAAGATGGTGAATTCATTGTTCCGGAGTTAAAAGGACTTAATCAAGAAAATCTAGTATAATGGCAAATGATAAGAAAATCAATGCAATCGCCGATGCAGAGCTAGCAGGTCTCTACTATTCGAGCAATACTGAGCCTGGATATACTAGAAAAGTGAATGAAGAAGAACAAACATTTTTTGACGTCCGTGGAAAGCCACTTAAAGGTAAAAGAGAAATTAAAAGAGCTGAGGAACTAAGAATACCGCCTGCTTGGACTGATGTCTGGATTTGTGACAAGAAGAATGGACATTTACAAGCCACAGGAATCGATGTGAAGAAAAGAACTCAATACATCTACCATCCAATGTGGACACAACTAAGAAGTGAGGCAAAATTCGACAAAATGCCATCCTTTGGAAGAGTTCTACCAAAAATTAGAGAGGTATACTTCGAGCATATTGCTGAAGAGGGAAGCAAAGAGCAGAGAAATCTGCCTTATGAAAGGGTCATGGCGCTTATTGTAAGGCTATTGGACACTACATTCATCCGCATAGGCAATGAAACTTCACGTGATGATGAAAAAGCTACCTACGGATTATCGACTATGCAAGATGAACATATGGATTTCGAGCCAACTGAGATAACGGATGAAGAAGACAAATGGTATGATGCACAAGTAGGAGGTAAATTCACGTTCGTTGGCAAGAGTAATAAGAAACATGAAATTGAAATAAAGGATGAGGAAATAGTGGATCTACCTGCTCTGATAATGATGTGCAAAGATGCAAAGAAGGGAAAAGGCGATGATTTATTTTTATTCTTTGATGAAGAGGGTAAAAGGAATGATGTGAAAGCCTATCATATTAATGAATATATCCAAGAAATAACTGGTGAAAAATTCACTGCCAAGGATTTTAGAACTTGGGGAGGAACTAAACTTGCTGCAGAAAAACTCACAAACTTTAGGAAAAAAGATGATAAAAAACAGCGCAAAAAGAACGTTACAAAGATGGTGAAAGAGGTTTCCACGAAATTGGGTAATACACCTGCTGTTTGTAGAAGTTCTTACATCCATCCTAAATTTATCAACGATTACTTGAAAGGTTCCTTTTTCAGACTATGGAAGGAAACGATAGGTGAACAGATGTATCCTTTAAGCGAAAGTGAAAGCCACGTCATCAGATATTTAGAAAATAAATAGGCTTAAACACCCTTATTGTATCAGTGGTATCAATGGCACTCAGTGATTTGTCACCTGCGGATTTGAAGGTCTACGAATATTTGAAGGCGAATGATTTCGTAAAGAAAGCATGGTCTACGAAAAAAGCTGCCAAGGCACTGAAAATGAAAGAGGATGACGTTTACGTTTCTCTCTGTAATATAGCTGAATACATGAGAAATAATATTCACATCCACTACCGTGACGGATCAATCCGTATCGGAGCTAATTAACTACTCAAGGTAAATAGCTGCCAGTCTCCTTTACCATCAAGATAACCAAGGCGAACTCCACAGTCTAACCAGCCATGTGCATAATTTATCGCAGCAAATGCATCATCGCCTCTATCTTCTTTCAGAAAATACTTTGAATCTGAGAGATAGGCACCCACCATTTCTAGAATATCCTGTGCTTTAGAATAATTCTCACTTCCTGAATCACCTATAATTGACACTTTACCAAGCGCCTTTTCAGTTAGTGCCAAATATTTTTCGATTCGAACCAAAGTTACGGAATATTCATCCATGAATTGTGATAGGATGGAGATATTAATCTTTATAGGAGTTAACCGAAACCATTAATTTCTAGGGTGATATCCTAGTATTGTGCATAAAAGGGCGATTACTTCCATAATTGTTGCGATGCTTATAGCATGCATCTTTACTTATTCCTTAGCATCTGTGGAAGGTGAAGAAACTGGGAATGGACTGTTAAGCAATCCTATTCCTTTACATTTAAATATGAAAGAATCTGCTGAATTTTCTCCAGAAACAAGGTCTGATATTGAATATGTTTCTGCCGAAGAAAAATATTCTTCACATGAACAAAACACACCGCCTCCTGTTTCAACACGTAATAAAGGAGAATTCAAATCAATGGGAACCTGGGAAAGTGATTCAATAAATTACGAAATAAAAATAACCGACGTAATGTTTAATCTTTGGTGGGTTGAAGATCCAGATGATGAAGACTACGCAGCGAACCTAGAACTGAGATGGACGGTCTTTCTAGACGGAGAACAGATATTCCAGTATGAGGACAATGAGGATGATAATGACAATGACGATTACGAGGATGGAACTGGACCCTGTGATCAAACCAGAGATAACCCCTGTGAGTACTCAGAATCACCCACAAATGATTTTCCAGAAACTATAGTTCAAAGCGGGCAAACTCTTTCTCTTGAAGTGGAAATGAAAGCCTTCCAAGCCATCTATATCTACTATGATAACATGAGTAGAGACTCAGGAATGATGATTATGGCGAACGCAATTAGCTTCGGAAGTTCAAAAATGGGGAGTGATACCGTAGGATTTGAATTTGTAGAAGCGTGGGGAACAAATGTTCAAGAAGCGATTGATGGGAATTTTCTCACAATTATTGTGGATAATGTGGAAATAGATAATTCACAACAGGCAAGTGGATATCCACAAGTATCAGTAGGGGCAACCTATGACTTTAATGGAACTGGGGTGAAATCGATAATGGTAACTTGGAAGATTGAGGATGAATATGCAAAACTGGATCAAACTATCATCAGTTTTTCATACGCTAGAAAAGATGCATCAACGACTCCTCCAACATCCATCAATATTGGTGATTTACCACTGTTAAAGGCCGATACGGATGATCAGGGATTGTTACCTGAAAGTTTACCCGGATTTGAAATTCTTGCTTCTGTGCTGGCTGTTGTTCTAGTCTCATTGAGAAGAAGAGAACTTTAATAAAACAAACCTAATGGATGGGGTCCATGAAATGGATTACAGCGTGTTTAGTTCTCGCACTTTCAACCTTGATAGCTTCAGCAAGCACTTCTGCTGAAGAAGAGCCTGAATATCAAAATCCAGAAATTGATCTTAAATTTAACTTAAAAGAAGAGAACGACGGGTTGTCTCCTCAAAATAAATTACCTAGTGAAACTGAAGCCACAAAAACTGTGACTGCTGATGTAGATTGGGATATTGCGGGAGTCAAAATTGGACGTAATCCAGTTCATGTTGGAACTTGGACAAGTGAACCTGTGACATTTGATATTGTTTTAAACATAAACTCTTTTGATGTCTGGTGGGAAGACTTAGAAGATTCTGATAACTCTTGTGAATGGACAATTACAATTCAAGTGAATGACCAAGATGTTAGTGAAGATGTTAGTGACTGCCAACATAATGGTGCTGAGCTAGAGAAAGGTAGCCATAATCTAGGAACAAGCATCAATTTAATGGCTGGAGATACTATTGGAATTGATTTAGTCTTTGAGGGATGGGATGATATAAAAATTTATTATGACAATGTGACTTATGATACAGGACTCGGGATAACTGGAAGTCACGTGTACTTGTTTAATGGAATCTGGAAAGGAAATACAGTAAGCATAGAATTTGCAGAAGCATGGCCTACAAACTGGAAGACAAACCTTGACGGAGGATATGTGATGGTAATGGGAGATGATGGATACATGGCAGACAATGACATGGCAAATGTAATGGAAGGGAATCAATATTCATTTCAGGGAAATAATAGCACTACTATTGACGTTACATCTACTGTGATTGAATGGGCTGAAATAACTGGAACAGGAATAAAAATAATGATGGACTATACGATTTTTGATCATATGCCAGGAAACAGTACTGGAAATGGTACTGAGGGGAACCCTCCTAGAGTTACTTTAATTCTTGAAAAACCTATAGCACTCCTTGGAGATGAAGGTGGAATCCTAGGCTTACCTGGATTCGAAATGGCTCTAGCTATTCCAGCAATAGCATTTGTCGCAAGACGATTTAAGAACTAAAAGAAAGCATTTTTTCAATAGGTTTTGCAGCTTTCTCAATGACATCTTCTGGAAGTGTAACCTCCCAGTTTGAAAGATCTGCACCTGAATCTATTGCCTCAACTATTGGCAAAATCTTGTCAATAGATATTTGTGCCATATGGCTGCAACGAATTGAACATGCTGTAGCAAATTCAACAGTAGGAAATTCCTCTATCATATTTGACGTTAGTTCGCATTCCGATGCAATGAAAGCTTTCTCCAAGTCTCCACGCTGTACTCTACGTGCAATATCATTTCTAATTTGTGATGTGCTTCCATAGAAATCTGCTTCTTGAAGAACTTCGGGTTTACATTCCCAATGAACGTAAAGCATTCCACTTTTATCTTCTTTACTAATCCCAAATGACCTTCTGACTGATAATATATCCTCTAAGGTGAATTTCTCGTGTACTTGACAAACTGCCCCTTTGGAACCATTCTCACTACTGGGATAAATGATGTTTTTCTTGCCTTTTAGAACCATTTCAAGGTTCTGTGCAAAGAAAAGGTCTGGAACGAATATCAAATCTTCACCCGGCATTTCCATTGCTATTTTCTCAGCATTAGCTGATGTACAGCAAACATCACATTCTGCCTTCGCTTCAGCGTAACTATTGATATAGATCATTACAGGAACTTCAGGATATTTCTCCTTTAATTTCCTGATCTCTGAAGGCCCAAAATCGTCTGCCAAAGAACAACCTGTGCTCTTGTCTGCAATCAAAACTGTCTTTTCAGGGTTAAGAATCTTGGCTGTTTCTGCCATAAATCTGACACCATTGAAAATAATGTATTGAGAATCTGTTTGAACTGCACTCATACTGAGTGCAAGGGAATCTCCCTGCTCATTTGGATTGGAAATACCAAAAACCAAGGGTTCCATGTAGTTGTGGCCCAAGACTACCACATCATGTTTCTTCTTCAATTCTAGTATTCGATATACAGTGCTTGCATGCGCCTCAATATCAATCGGTGTCAAGCTGAGAGTGTTGCGCGAGTAAAGATTAGCCTTTACAGACTCTAATGTCAAATCCTGTGACGCTGAGAAACTGGATTCCATGGGCTCCAAAATGCACGTGAAATGGAGGGATATAAATCTAATGTTAATTGTACTCTTCAACATGAATTTTAAATAGGACTAATTTAGTCCAATTACTCTGGGACGCATACCCATGATGAGAATCAACAAACTCACAGACTACGGCATAGTGGTTATGACGAAAATAGCAACCGAAACGAGTACCAAAATTCACACCGCTAGAGAAATCTCTGAAAGTACAAACATCCCATTACCAACTGTAACGAGATTATTGAAGACTTTATCAAGTAATGGTTTATTGGATTCCCAAAGAGGTAGCCAAGGAGGTTATTCTCTTGCAAGATCATCAGATAATATCTCTATTGCAAGCATAATCGAAACATTTGAAGGACCTATTTCACTCACAGAATGTTCAACGAGCTCTTGTGAATGCTCATATGAATCAAATTGTAATGTGGAAGAGCCTTGGCAGAAGATAAATGACACGGTGAAAAATGCTCTAGAAAATATTTCACTAAACGAGATGACGGGGAATTCAAAGAGTGAAAATTTGATTGGACTCTCAATTAACTATGGGGGGCAAACTTGAACCCAAACTCAGAGACTGAAATGCTAAAAGAATATGCAGAACAAGAATACAAATACGGTTTTGTAACGAAAATTGAATCTGATACGTTACCTCCTGGATTGAATGAGAATGTGATTAAGTTCATATCAGAGAAGAAAGGTGAACCTGAATGGCTCACAGAGTGGAGACTCAAAGCTTACAAAATGTGGTTGAAAATGAAAGAACCTCATTGGGCTAATGTTGATTATCCACCTATAGATTATCAATCTATTAGTTACTATTCGGCCCCTAAAAACGCTGCAGACGCACCCAAGAGTCTGGATGAAGTTGACCCTGAATTGATTGAAACCTATAACAAATTGGGAATACCACTTGAAGAACAAGAGGTCCTTGCAGGTGTCGCCGTAGATGCAGTTTTTGACTCAATGTCAGTTGCTACTACTTTCAAGGACAGATTAGCTGAAAAAGGAGTAATCTTCTGTTCAATTTCCGAGGCAATAAAAGAGCATCCCGAACTGATAAAGAAATACATGGGTTCGGTGGTGCCTCAATCTGACAACTTCTATGCAGCTCTAAACTCTGCTGTGTTCACCGATGGTTCATTCTGCTATATCCCTCCAAACACAAGATGCCCTATGGAATTATCTACTTACTTCAGGATCAATGAACAAAACACAGGGCAATTCGAAAGGACGTTAATTGTAGCAGATAAAGGGTCATATGTTTCGTATCTAGAAGGGTGTACGGCTCCCAAGAGAGACGAAAATCAACTGCATGCAGCCGTCGTTGAACTGATAGCTCACGATGATGCGGAAATAAAGTATTCAACTGTACAGAATTGGTATCCTGGTGACAAAGAAGGTAAAGGAGGAATTTACAATTTCGTTACGAAAAGAGGTGCGTGTAGAGGTAAATCATCTAAAATAACATGGACGCAAGTGGAAACTGGATCTTCAATAACTTGGAAATATCCCTCATGCATACTTCAAGGTGACAATTCGAAAGGGGAATTCTATTCCGTAGCTCTATCTGCTCTGAAGCAGCAAGCTGACACGGGAACTAAGATGATTCATCTTGGTAAGAACACCAAAAGCACTATCATATCGAAAGGAATTTCTGCTGAGAAGGGACAAAACACTTACCGTGGGCAAGTTATGATTAACAAATCCGCAACAGGTGCTCGTAATTACTCCCAATGTGATTCTTTATTGATTGGAGATAAATGTGGAGCTCACACTTTCCCCTATTTGGATGTGAAAAACACACAGTCACATATTGAACATGAAGCATCAACCTCAAAAATTGGAGAAGATCAAATATTTTACTGCAAGCAGAGGGGAATCTCAGAAGAGGATGCGATTAATCTAATTGTTAATGGATTTTGTAAAGAAGTGTTCAAGGAACTACCTATGGAATTTGCAGTTGAGGCTCAAAGATTGTTGGAAGTGTCTTTGGAAGGGAGTGTTGGTTGAAAATGATTAAAATAGAAAATTTGCACGTTGAAGTAGGAGGAAATAAAATACTGAAGGGCGTAAATCTGGAAGTAAAAGCGGGGGAAACGCATGCCATAATGGGTCCTAATGGTTCTGGAAAATCAACCTTGGCACAAGTTTTAGCTGGCCATGAAGACTATGAAGTTACCAAGGGAAATGTGGATTATCTAGGGAAGAATCTTCTGGACATGGATGTTGATGAAAGAGCATGTGAAGGAATCTTTCTTGCATTTCAATATCCCGTGGAATTGCCTGGAGTGAACAATACCTATTTCTTAAGATCGGCTCTGAATGCACAACGTAAACATCGTGGTGAGAAAGAAATAGATGCCATGGAATTCATGGATCTTATAAGTGACAGAATAAAACTTCTAAACCTCAAAGATTCACTACTCAAAAGACCTGTTAACGAAGGCTTCTCGGGAGGAGAGAAAAAAAGGAATGAAATTTTTCAAATGGCAGTTCTGGAACCCAAATTAGCTCTACTTGATGAGACTGATTCGGGATTAGATATTGATGCCTTGCGGGTAGTAGCAAACGGGGTAAACTCAATGAAGAATAACGAAAATGCTACTATTGTTGTAACACACTATCAAAGATTATTGAACTATATCATACCAGATTTTGTTCATATTTTGGTAGATGGAAGAATTATCAGCTCTGGTGACAAAAATCTGGCCTTAGAATTAGAAGAAAAAGGATATGACAAGATTATAGAGGATGCAAAGGCCTAAATGAAAGCTATAGAGAGATTTGCAGCCGATTTTGATAGTATAATGAAATTGTCTGATGACAATCTAAACAATTTGCGAAAAGAATCATTTGAAGAATTTAGGAAGAAGGGGCTACCTACAAGAAAAGAAGAATACTGGAAATATTCAGATCCATCTATCATTTCGAAAATTGAATTGGAATTGGGAACTTCAAGCGAATACAAGGATGATAATTATGATATTATACTAGTCAACGGAAATATCGTAAAAAAACTCAAGGATTGTAAAATGGGAAATATCCCTGACGGGATAAAGGAAGGGGAGCTTAGTGAAAGTATTCTAGGGAAAAAAGAGAAACCATTCCTGAATTTGAATAATGCATTCACAACTAGTGGACTTTATCTGATATTAGAGGAAAATTCCAAACAAACGATAAAAATCCTTAATCTTGTAAACAATGAGAAATCACTACAAGCCGTCCATCCTAGAATGGAGATTATTGCCAATAGCAATAGTGATTCACTAATACTTGAGGAATTCAGAATTGTTGGCAATGGTACCAATTTCATAAATTCTGTGACTGAATTTATTTTAAAAGACGGGGCAAATATGGAACATATAATTGTTGATGATTTTGCAGAAGAGACTTACCATGTTGCAAATGTATGTGCAAAACAAAACAAAAATAGCCATTTTACCTCACATAATTTTTCAGTAGGGAAAAAATTTGCAAGGAGGGATTTCAATATAGAATTAGATGAATCTGGAGCAAATTGTAATCTATTTGGATTATATTTCGTTGATAAAGAAAATCATATTGATCATCATACCACAATTGAACACAAAGATTCTCATTGTAACAGTAATGAGAATTACAAAGGAATTTTGAGCGGAAAATCAACTGGTGTTTTCAACGGCAGAATTCATGTTCATCCCAATGCACAGAAAACAGACGCTATACAAAATAACAAGAATTTACTACTCAGTGACGACTCTATAATACATACCAAGCCTGAACTGGAGATATATGCAGACGATGTCAAATGTACACATGGAGCAACTGTTGGGCAGTTGGATGAAAAAGCCCTGTTCTATCTGAGATCAAGAGGATTGAGCCAGAAGAAATCACAAAAACTGCTCATGAGGGCCTATGTAGGAGAAATCATTGATGAAATTTCCAATGAAAAGTTGAGAAACGAACTGATGGAAATGATTCTCGATAGATTGCCTGAAGGGGGCTGAATGCTAAAGGAACCAATAAAGGCTGACTTTCCAACACTAAATCAGAAGATAAATGGAAATGATCTGATTTATTTGGATAATGCAGCAACTACTCAAAAACCTGTAAGTGTAATCAAAGCTGTTGAA
>CAZMPT010000004.1:17333-25724 GCA_964568285.1 uncultured archaeon
AATATTGTACCATGGCAAATTATCTGTGAAGAAAAAAAGGCTGAACTGAGAATTATACCTATGAATAACAAGGGTGAATTGCTACTTTCTGAATTTAAGAATCTTATTAATGGAAAAACCAAGTTTGTATCAATAAATCATGTTTCAAACACATTGGGTACTGTAAATCCTGTTCAAGAAATTGTAAAAATCTCCCATTCTAAAAATATAAGGATTATGGTAGATGGTGCACAAGCTGTGCAACATATCCCTATAGACATAACTAAAATTGGTGCTGATTTCTATTGCTTCTCAGGTCACAAAATGTATGCACCAACCGGAATTGGAGTGTTGTATGGTAAAAAGGAATTGTTAGAAAAAATGCCTCCTTATCAGGGAGGTGGCGATATGATTAAATCTGTTACCTTTGAAAAGACAATCTACAACGACATACCTAATCGTTTTGAAGCTGGAACTCCAAATATATCTGGAGTAATTGGATTGGGTTCTGCGATTGAATATTTGACTGATGTTGGTATGACTAATATCTACAAACATGAAAAAGAATTACTCAATTACGCAACTCAAGAAATTAAAAAAATAGAAAGGGTAAAGGTAATTGGAAATTCCAGCGAGAAAGCAAGTGTTTTGTCATTCATCATAGATGGAATTCATCCTCATGACATTGGAACTATAATGGACAAACATGGTGTTGCAATAAGAACGGGGCATCATTGTACTCAACCCATAATGGATTTTTACAAAATTTCAGCAACTGCAAGGGCTTCCTTTGGAATTTATAATTCAAAAGAAGATGTGGACAAAATGATATATTCTATAAAAAAAACAATTGAGGTTTTTGCATGAATGATTGGGATGAACTATACATGGAAGTTATTCTTGATCACAATAAGAATCCAAGAAACAAAGGGGAGATTCTAGAACACACTCACAGTGCTGATGGACACAATCCACTTTGTGGAGACAGAATATCAATACAGATTGTTTTAGACAATAACACAGTAACTGATGCCAAATTCATAGGATCAGGATGTGCAATTTCAACAGCATCAGCAAGTATTCTGACAGATACAATTAAAGGAATGAAAAAGGCACAAATCGAAGAAATGTTCAAGAATTTTCATAACTTAGTGACCGATAAAGATACAGAAAAAAATGATTTGGGGAAATTCACTGTTTTTGAAGGTGTGAAAAAATACCCAACTAGAGTGAAATGCGCAACTCTTTCATGGCATGCTTTAATGGCTGCACTAGATGGAAAAAAGGATGCGAGCACCGAATGACCAAAGAATTGGAAAGTAAAATTGTAGAGGCTATCAAGAAGGTATATGATCCTGAGATTCCCGTAAATATCTATGAACTAGGATTAATCTACAAAATTGATATAAAAAAGAATGGAATGGTTGATATCAAAATGACCTTAACGTCTCCATTTTGTCCAGTGGCAGGCTCTCTTCCCAAAGAGGTAGCTGCAAGAGCGTCTGAAGTTGATGGTGTAAAAGAGGCACATGTAGATCTTGTTTTTGAACCTCCTTGGAGTATGGATCTGATGTCTGAAGAAGCAAAACTGAAGCTTAATCTTACTGGTAATTTTCCAGCATAAACATGAGAGAGATAGACGTTACAGGCTTACAATGCACACAAGCGGTGATGGCTGTTCTAAGAGAAATTGTATCAATGCAAACCGATGAAGAAATGAGAATTACGTATGAGGAACCAAATGCTAGAAGAGACATTATGGCGATGGTTAAAAGAAGGGACTACAAGTTGATTGACGACAAGGAAAAGTTACTCGTCATTTCAAAGTAAAAATGAAACTAACAGACAAATCACTAGTAGAAGCGAGACTCCCAACAAAATATGGTACATTTAAGATAATTGCATTCTCTGGAGATTCTAAAGAGAAGGAGAATCTAGCATTGGTTATGGGAGAGGTCAATGGCAGGATGTTAGTTCGTGTGCATTCTGAATGTTTTACAGGTGATGTTTTGCACTCTATGAGATGTGATTGTGGTGAACAGCTTGATCTAGCTATGAAAAGGATAGCCGAAGAAGGAAAAGGAATCATAGTATATCTCAGGCAAGAAGGTAGAGGTATTGGATTAGTGAATAAACTGAAAGCATACAACTTGCAAGATGATGGAATGGATACTGTGGAAGCAAACATTGCACTAGGTTTCAGTGCCGAACTACGGAGATATCAAGGTGCTGTTGATATATTGAGAAATCTAGGAGTTGAAAAAATAAAACTAATGACTAATAATCCTTCTAAAATAGAGGATCTAGAGAATGCCGGTTTTGATGTTGAAGAACTCAACCACAGTTCTGAACCAAATGAAGAAAACAAGGATTATCTCAAAACAAAAGCGTCAAAAATGAATCATAATTTAAATATTAAAGACTAAGCGGAATATTTCTTTCTTGGGCTTTTATTCTCTGGCTTACCAGCTACTACCATAACCCAAAGAACAAAAGCTGCCATAATCAAAGCATATTGTCCCGTGTGCCACCAGAAATAGTGAAATTTATCCCATGTGCTGAAACCAAAATAATGAATGAAATGATGGCCTGACAATATCCTTAGTATATTCTCTACAAAGATGAATAATACTCCATAAATTGCCCACTTAGCTCTAACCATGGGCTTAACTCCTCTGAAGCAAATTATCAACAAACCCAAAAATACTGTTTCATGAAGTCCTGTACACTCTGCAACAATTTCCATATCAATTGAATCGGCGTAAGATAGAATTGTGTTGTGCTCACCTCTAATGTAAACATCTGTTCCTATAGAACTATCAATAACGTAAACTATCCAGGTGATAAATTTCTGATATAACAAAAGTGAATTCTCACCCCTAGTCAAATATTGAAATATCAGATCTATGGGTAGGACAAAAGCCATCACTAAAAGGAAATTATAAGCAACTCCAACAAGCATCTTCTCTGATTTTTTCGTGGCATTGAATAAGGTGCAGAGATAATCCTCGCCTTTGTCTAAATAATAACCAAGATTTTCAGCGTATCTATCAAAAAGATATTTTGGTTCAACGGCTATTGGGCCTTTCCAAAACAAAATAGTGAGGAAACACATTGAAATTAAAAGAGAAAACAAGCCAAACGTTGTTTCAGTTGAACTGAAGGAAACAAATACTAGAATTATAGAAAATCCAAAAATCATTCCTCTGAGAATATCGTCCTTTGATAATGATTCGAATTCAACTAGTTCCTTGCTGTCGCCCACTTAATATGCAAAGATAAATGTAGATAAAAGTTATACTTCAGTTTTTCCGCAAAAATCTATTGCCTCTTTAAGAACAGAACGTGCGTTATCGTAAGTTAATCGTTTTAGGGCAGATTTGAAATCTAACCATTCATAATCTACGTGCTCATGACTTAGATTAACCTCTTTCACTATAGTTTTAGCGATGAAGAATACCACCTCTTTTCCAATTTTTCTATCGCCTCTTTGGAATGTGTAATTTATAGTTTTTCGAAATTTATCCAAAAAAACAATATCCTTTATTCCTGTTTCTTCTTCTAGTTCTCGAGTGGCTGTTTCAATCTCTGTTTCTCCCTTATCAACATGTCCCTTGGGGAAATCCCAATGGCCCGTTAAATTCCAATTACCTTCTTTTTGTGCAGCATACTGTAAAAGAAGAACATTATTTGAATTAAACAAAACCACTCCGCAGGATTTCTCCATGCCAATATAGCAGACGCTAGACTATAACATATGACCTAAATTTATCGCGCTTAATCTCTTCGGGATCTTGAAAGTGCCGAAGCAACTATTGCCAAAGCAAATATTGTGAATACGGGATCGAAACCTGGCAAGAACACTCCGCGAACCCAAAGGGTTGCTGTCACTGCACGAGCCTCTGTCTCACCTTCTAGGGTGGTTGCTACTTGCATTATTACCGTGTGATATTCATTACTCCAACCAACTACTGTGCCTCTTGGAGTTGATATGGAAACCTGAACTGGTTGTTCTCCTTGAGTGTCAATCAAATACTGTTGTGCTGCCAATGCAACCACGAAACCTGCGTCCTCCAAATCCTTTTGATTAAGAATCTCAACGGCTATCGTATCCTGATAATTCCCATTATTAACTGCTGTAAATGTCAAAACAAATTCTTTACCGGGTCCAACCCTCTGGAAAGGTTGAGTTGCTTGAACAGACAAACGAGCATATTGGTCAATTATAACTGCAAAACCTGCATTCTTATTGACTTGATTTAACTGTGTATTCGTTTCTCGGCCCTGTGCTATAGCTGTGACCTGAACATTCTTGTACGAAGATTGGGTCAACGCAAGTGCACAAATTGGCACGGTTATACTGCCTCCCGGTGCAAGAGTCACCGAAACTGCACCTGGCGAAATTGTCACACCTCCACCACTTAAAGCTGTGTCAACATCAATTGTAGCTTGCCCTTCATTGGAAACCACCATTTCCGTACATCCAACTCCACTAGCGCCGGGTCTCACATCGAGATTTACTTGACCATCTGTAAAAGCTATAGAATAAGCAACAGCGGCCTGCGCATTAGCAGGTGGACTGAACATAATCATGGCCGTACCCAATATTAGGGTTGCCAACAGCATTGCTCTCGTAATTTTAGTCGACATTAGGTGCCTCCGGAGTATTCGCACGTCGGCTTACCCATAAAAAAGCTTACCTTAGCGAAGCGCATATGAAAAATACTAAGCTGAAGACATTTTTGTCTTCAATTCATCATATGACGGTTCAACTAATATTGAGCCGTCTGCGAATTGAATTACTGGTATTCTTCGGATACCGTTGTTTAGTTCAATAGCTCTCTTGGTTGCCTCTTGATCTTTTCCTATATTTATGAATTCGTAGTCAGTTCCTAATTCATTGAAGACTTGTTTAGCTATCACACAGTCCTTGCAAGTTGGAGTTCCATACATTGTTATGTCTGACATTAACTATCCTCCATGTACGACTCTACATCAGGACAGGAACATATTAGGTTTCGGTCGCCCCACGCATTGTCAATTCTACCAACTGGTGGCCAAAATTTGTGATCTTTTAGATTAGACAAAGGGTAGGCTGCCTCTTCCCTACTATATTTATGATTCCAATCGTCACTGGCAATTTCAATGGATGTGTGAGGGGAACCACGAAGTGGGCTATCCTCTGGTTTAGTAACATCATCGATTTCTGATTTTATTGCTATCATAGCATCACAGAAACGATCTAATTCCATTTTGGATTCAGATTCGGTAGGCTCTACCATAAGAGTATTGGGTACTGGCCATGACATCGTTGGTGCATGATATCCATAATCAATTAATCTCTTAGCAATATCTTCAATTATTAATCCTGATTTTGATAACAAATCCCGAGTGTCCAATATGCATTCGTGAGCAACACTGCCTGATTTGCCAGTATATAGAATCTTATAGTGTTTTGACAAACGTGTGGACACATAATTGGCATTCAAAATAGCGACTTCAGTTGCCTCTTTGAGACCTTCTGGGCCCATCATTGCGATATAAGCCCATGAAATCGGAAGAATACTAGCGCTACCCCAATTAGTTGCGGATACCGGACCTGCTCCCTTTTCAGGACACACTGGATTTCCTGGTAAAAAATCAAGCAAGTGTGAAGCTACACCAATAGGTCCCATTCCTGGTCCTCCACCCCCATGTGGAATGCAGAATGTCTTGTGTAAATTTAAATGACAGACGTCTGCACCAATTTCTCGTGGTTTACAGAGTCCGACCATGGCGTTCATGTTAGCACCATCCATGTACACCTGACCACCATGTGAATGAACTATTTCACAAACCTCTTTGACTTTGTCTTCAAAGACTCCATGAGTAGAGGGGTAAGTGATCATTATCGCTGCGAGTTCTGATGAGTGGGTTTCAGCCTTGAGTTGTAAATCTTTCAAATCTATATTTCCATGTTTGTCACAACCTATCCCAACTACTTTCATACCAACCATAACTGCAGAAGCAGGATTCGTTCCATGAGCAGATGTCGGAATTAGGCATACGTTACGCTGTGGTTCACCCCTAGAATGGTGATATTCACGTATAGCAAGCATTCCTGCATATTCTCCTTGACTGCCTGCATTTGGTTGTAAAGAAATGCCTGCAAATCCAGTTATATCTGACAGCCAAACTTCAAGTTCTTTGAATAACTGAAGGAAACCTCTAACCTGTTCAGAGGGAACATAGGGGTGTATTGCTGAGAACTCTGGCCATGTAACTGCCTCCATCTCAGCTACTGCATTCAATTTCATAGTGCAAGAGCCTAGAGGTATCATACTAGTATTCAATGAAAGATCTTTTGATTCTAGTCTGTGAATATAACGTAGCATTTCTGTTTCCGAATGATAAGTGTTGAAAACTGGGTGAGTGAGATAATCTGATTTCCTAGCTAGAGATGGAGGAATACTATCGCCCTTTGGCTCAATCCATTCTACACCAAAGAAATCCAGTAGATTCTGCAAATCTGAATCTGCAACTGTTTCATCTAATGATATTCCTATTGAATCACCATAATCCCAAAAATTGATTTCGCTCTCGAGAGCCTTCTTAACTATTTTGTTATCTTTTTTCTTTACTTTTATTGTGTCAAAGAATGATTCAGAAATGACCTCAAAACCTCCAGATCTAAGACTGGAACTGAGAACTCGAGAAAGATAGTTTACTCTCTCAGCTATCTTTCTGAGTTTATCTGGACCATGATAAACTGCATACATGGAAGCCATGATAGCTAGTAGAACTTGTGCTGTACAGATGTTACTGGTCGCTCGGTCTCTACGAATATGTTGTTCTCTTGTCTGTAACGCTAAACGGAGAGCTGGATTTCCGTGCCTATCTTTTGACACTCCAACTAGACGGCCTGGCAAATTTCTTTTGTATTTTTCCTTTATAGCCATAAAAGCTGCATGAGGCCCTCCAAAACCCATTGGAACTCCAAATCTCTGTGAATTACCAATAACTACGTCTGCACCCCACTCTCCAGGTGGCTTGAGTAAGCACAAAGATAGCAAATCTGTAGCTACTATAACTAAAGAACCATTTGAATGTGCCTCTTTGACTATGGCTGAATAATCACTAATAAAACCTGAACTTGTAGGATATTGTAGCAATATCCCAAACGTATCATCATCAAAATTATCTCCCGTTCGAATCCTTATTCCTAATGGTTCGGCCCTTGTCTTGACAACATTTACAGTTTGTGGATTGATATCGTCTGAAATAAGAAAAGTTGATCTTTTACCTCTTAAAGCATTGCAAGCCATACTCATTGCTTCAGCTGCTGCTGTGGCTTCATCGAGAAGAGAGGCGTTCGCAATTTCCATTCCAGTAAGATCACAAATCATTGTCTGAAAATTCAGAAGTGCTTCCAATCGCCCTTGTGCAATTTCGGCCTGATATGGAGTATACTGAGTATACCAACCAGGATTCTCCAAAATATTTCGCTTGATAACTCCTGGAGTTATTGTCCCATAATAACCATGTCCCAGAAAATTCTTGAATATTTTATTCTTAGATGCTAAGGATTTTAACCTTGAATTTGCCTCAAATTCAGATAGGGGAGATGGAATTTCTAAGATTTTGTCAGACAAAATTGAGGCTGGAACTACAGATTTAGAAAGTTCAGAAAGATGTCTGTATCCCAGCCCCTCCAACATTGACTGGATATCATTCGGTGAGGGGCCAATATGTCTGCGGACAAAACTGTCTGGATGGGAGGGTGATTCAGTCATAAACAAATATTCAACATCATTACGAAAGGTGATTATGAGCGTTTCGTGTGTTAGGTACCGTTCCATTTATTTGCCCATGTCTAGTTAGACAATTCCATGGCAAGGAATGCCACTAGGCTTTTCACCGTGGAGGAGGCAAACAGCCTCTTGGGAACTATATCTCCAATATTGAGTAAACTTTCTGATCATTCTGTTAAACAAGAGATGTTAGAAGAACAACTTGAAGAGATTATGGAAGAAGTTAGGGATGATTATAGAGCTGCATTGAGGCCTGGATGGGAAGAACTTCAAATTGAACTTGAGAACAATATAAATCATATCAACAATCTAAGCGTGGAATTAGGAAAGTTAGGAATCGAAGTTGATGATCCTAGCCTAGGTGTTGTCAACTTTAATTCTCTGAGAGGCATCGAAACCGTATTCCTATCATACCGCTTAGGGGAAAAGGTAGTTACCCACTGGCATCATCTTGATGAGGATTTTGATTGTAGAAAGAAAATGCAAGAAGAATTAGATATAATAACTCAGTAGAAATCTTTTGAATAGGGGGGTCTTGGGCTTGTATGTTCAAAGCTAAGAAAGTTACAATTTTTATGCCTACAGAAGGTGAAACCAAAGTTTACAAAGATGTCGAATTTCA
>CAZMPT010000005.1:0-24956 GCA_964568285.1 uncultured archaeon
GCTGCAGTCAATTTATCCTTTTGAGGATTAAAATCAAGACTACCTGCAAGTGCCATGGCCGTTACAATCTCTGGACTTGTGAGGAATGATAAGGTTTGGTGATTACCATCATTTCTCCCACTGAAATTACGATTGTAAGATGATACAATTGAATTTACATCTCCTTTAGAGACATCCTCGCGCTTCCATTGACCAATACAGGGACCACAAGCATTTGCTAGAACAGTTCCACCTATGTCATCAAGAAGTTGCATCTGTCCATCCCTACGAATTGTTTGGTCAATTGTATCTGAACCTGGTGTAACCATGAACTGAACTTTTGATTTGATTCCAGCTTCTTTGGCTTGTCTTGCGACTGAAGCTGCCCTTTCCATATCCTCATAAGATGAATTTGTACAAGAACCAATCAATGCTGCCTGAATATCTGTCGGCCATCCTTTGTTCTTGGCCTCCTGTCCTAAATCTGAGACTGAACGGGCAAGATCTGGTGTGTGTGGACCAACAATCATTGGCTCCAACTCTGAAAGATTAATCTCAATTATTTTATCGTAGAATTTTTCTGGATTGTCTGAAATCTCAGGGTCCGACATCAATAATGATGAATTCTTATTCGCTAATTCAGACACGCCTGTGCGTCCTGTGGCGTCCAAGTATCGTGACATGCTATCATCAAATGGGAATAATGAGGTGGTTGCACCAACTTCAGCTCCCATGTTACAAATTGTTCCCTTACCGGTACAAGATATGGAAGAAGCACCTGAACCGAAATATTCGACAATGTGGCTTGTACCTCCTTTGACCGTCAATTCCTCACAAACTTTCAGAATTACATCCTTAGGAGACGTCCATCCTGATAATTCTCCTGTCAAGTGAACTCCAATCAATCCTGGCCAGCGTATTGTAAAAGGTAAACCTGCCATGACTTCCATTGCATCTGCCCCACCAACTCCTATCGCAACCATCCCCAGACCTCCTGCATTAGGTGTATGGGAATCTGTTCCAATCATCATCCCTCCAGGAAATGCGTAATTCTCGAGGACAACCTGATGAATTATCCCTGCACCAGGCTCCCAAAAACCTACACCATACTTGGCTGAAGCTGATTTTAGAAAAGCAAATACTTCAGAACTTTCCTGATTTGCGTCTGCCAGATCACTATCTCTTCCAACTCTTGCCTGTATTAGATGATCACAATGAACTGTAGAAGGAACAGCTATCTTGGAACGGCCCGTCAATGCAAACTGCAACAGGGCCATCTGAGCAGTTGCATCCTGCATCGCTACTCTATCTGGTTGAAGTTCAACATAGGATTTGCCTCTGGTAGGAACTTCATCTAAATTTAGAAGATGACCAAACAGTATTTTCTCGGCCAAAGTCAGAGGCCTTCCCAACAATTTCCTAGCCTCTTGATGTTTCTCGGACATCGTGCGGTACAGCTCTTCTACCTGGTCCAAATCGAACATCTTGTTGCCTATTGTGTGGTATAATTATAGATTCTCTTCGTCGTCCTCTATTACAACAGCCATCGCCCAGAAAACTGCCGCCAATACCCAGAATAAGAAGGCACAAGGAAGGCGCAATGAACGTCCTGATGCTGGAACTATGTAATCCTCATCTCCCCACATTATCAGAACTCCTGCAATCACACATATGCCTGATAAAATGTATGACATTAGCTCTGTAAAATCCATTACCAAGAGTCCCAAATGGTCTTTTTGGCCATCTCAATTGAATAAAACGTGTTATAGATAAGGGATTTTTTCCAACCACTAGGGTTTATTTCCTCCCAATCAACTTCATCTCCTTCCTTCACTTTTCTCATCCCATATTCAAACGCCTTATTTCCCAACAAAGCGAATATTCCTCTTCGAGCTATGTCTGCCTTTTTCCTCTCTTTAAACTGTGCTTTCCATAGTTTATCGTAGTCCTGAGAATTCGATATGGCTTGCTGAGCAAGAACTCCAGATTCAATTGCATAATTCATCCCAAATCCTCTCCACGGATCCTGGAAACCTGCTGCTTCTCCAGTGTGGTAAACTCCATCTTTTATTGCAGTTTTAGGAAAGTGGACTCCTCCTTGTCCACCAACAGTACCCGTCGGTTTAGCACCGTCAATTATATCTCTCAAAACAGGGCGCTCCTCTACTGCCTTATACAATAATTTTCTGACCTTCTTAGCGTGCGGTTTAGAACAACAATTCATTACTTTGATTGTATCCTTATCCATTGGAATTATATACAGATACCAGCCCCGTGGTGAATATTTTTCGTCGTGCATGTACAGAAATTGATCTCTTGGAAAATCAGAATTCTCATAATAAGCTCCAAAGGCTGCCATATCTGTTCGATAAGAACCGGCAGACATGATGTCTCCAGGACGTGCCTTGGGTCGTGATTTAAAGTGTAAATCAACACCTAAATCCTTTGCTTGTTTAGCTAGACCTCTTTCAAGAGAATTTTCTCCGCCTCGAAGTATAAGTGGAAGTGGTTCTTTCAATGATATTGTAAAATCACGTTTTTGTGTACAGCACAAGAATTTTTTTGCATCCTTGTATTGAAATTCCGGATTTAGACCCCACTTATTCAAGTATGATTTAGCTCCAGATTCGGAGGCTGGTGTAGACGGACTTTCCTTTAAGAGAACTTGATAATTCGGATGGAACTGCATGCCAATATCTTGCCTAGCCTCATGTACCTCTACTTTTTCATCATTTTTAGCAAAATTTATGGCTGCTGCAAGTCCTGAAAGACCTCCACCAATTACTCTCCGAGGAGAGCTTCCGTTGTTACTGCTCATAACCAATGACTGTCAGATTAGAATAGGTCTTAAAGTCCTATTGTCATTTTTAGTAAAATATTATTAAAGACTGATTATGCTGATGGGAAAATGGTCACCAAAAGTCAAAACTTCTGGGAAGAGGAAATAGAGTCTGGACCAATCCCTGAAGATGAAGCTGCATTTGATGTCATTGTTGTCGGAGGAGGGCCAGCAGGTTCTGCAGCCGCATCCTATGCTTCACTAGATGGAAACAAGGTTTTGTTGCTTGAGAAGTCAAGATATCCTAAAGACAAAACCTGTGGTGATGCGGTCGGTGGAAAATCACTAAGTCACGTTGAAGAACTTGGTGTAGATAAAAAGCTGAAATCTACTCCTCACTTCGAATTCGATAGTGTCATTTTCAGCAGCCCCAGTGGTGACGAATTCAAGGTAGAACTACCACATGAGGAATTAGCGGGATATGTATTTCCTAGAATTCAATTTGATTGGGTGTTGTTCCAAAGAGCCGTTGAATTGGTAAGAAAGAACGGAGGAAATGTCATTCAAGATTTTAAAGTAAAAGAAATGGTATACGAGAATGTAGATGGGGGTGGTGATCCTGGGATTAAGTCTGGAGATAAGAGAAAGATTATTGGCGTTAAGGGAGAACATGGAGGGAAAACATTGGAATTTCATGCACCCCTAACAATTGGTGCAGGAGGAGTCTATTGTCCTGTAGCAGATTCACTAATTAGGGAAACTTACAATCAGGATTTGATAGACAAAGATAAAAAACACTACAGTGCAGCTTTCCGGCAATATTGGAAAGGTGTCAGTGGCGTAGAAGATAAAATGGGAGCTATAGAATTTCATTATGTCGAAGGTGTTTTACCGGGATATTTCTGGATTTTTCCAATTGGAAATGGAATAAGCAATGTCGGTTTTGGTATGGCACTAGCTGATATTTACAAACAAGAAAAGAAATTAAGAGGATTGCAAGAATTCGTGATTAATGGAAGATTTGCAGAACGATTCAAGAATGCTGAGCTAATTAGTGGGAGCAGCAAAGGTTGGCAACTTCCTCTTGGTTCTCCGAGGAAAATAGATACCAAACCAAGGAGGTCCTTTGGAAATGGATGTATGTTAGTTGGCGATTCTGCAAGTTTAGTTGATCCTTTTACTGGTGAAGGGATCGGAAATGCACTATTGTCTGCAAAATTATCAGTAAGTTTCTTTGACAAAATTGTGGATAGAAATGGTTTCCCGCTCGAAAAAGGGATGAATTACCAGAAAAAATTGTGGAATATTCTAGGAAAAGAATTGACTAATTCGTACAAATTGCAAAATTATACTCGAAGAAAATGGTTGGTCAATTGGTTTGTAAGAAAAGCAAAGAAAAAACAAGAATTAAGACAATTGTTAACTGAAAGTTTAACGTCCAGAGAAGCCCAGGTAAAATTAACGAGTCCATGGCTTCTGTTCAGGTATCTAGTCTTCTGAAGCTGCATCAACAGTATTAGACATTAACATTGCTACAGTCATTGGTCCAACTCCTCCAGGAACTGGTGTTAACTGTCCCGCAACGTCCTTAACATCAGAAGATACATCACCAACAAGACCACTATCAGTACGATTTACGCCTACATCAATAACGACTGCACCAGATTTGACCATATCGCCTGTGATTGTATCAGGATTCCCTACTGCTACGATTAGTATGTCTGCCTCCTTACAAAATCCTTGAAGGTCTGAAGTTCGACTATGGCAAAGAGTTACTGTAGCATCCACACCTTTCTGTGACAAAAGTAAGGACAAGGGCTTGCCCACAATTGTGCTTCTTCCAACAATCACTACATTTTTTCCTGCTGGATTATTGCCTGTTCTGTGAAGCAATTCAACGATACCTGCAGGTGTACACGGCCTCATTCCAGATTTGCCTTGAACAAGTTTGCCTAAATTGAACGGATGAAAGCCATCAACATCTTTCTCCGGATCAATCTTGTTCAATACGACTTCCAATCCTTTGGGAAGAGGAAGTTGGACAATGATTCCATTTTCACTTGAATTCAAATCGGATACTAAGCTGCTCAGTTCAGATTCAGTGGTTTCTACAGGTAGATGGTGATGTGTGAGCTCGATTCCTACTCTTTCCGCGGCATTGGATTTGGCCTTTATGTAAGATGTAGAGGCTGGGTCGTCACCAACTTGTACAACAGACAATCTAGGTTTATTTCCCATTTTAGAAATCTTGGTTCTCAATTCAGACTCAATATCTTGAGCTATTTTCTTTCCGTCAATATTAATCGCTGTCATTCTAGTTCCTCCAAATTATACAATTCAACCTCTATACGGGGGCCATCACCTTGTGCAGCTATTCTTTTTCTAACTATTAGCTCAGCTATTTGGCCATCATCATGATACAAGACACCGCTCAAACCATCTTTGACTGATTTGGCTATGTTGTCCGCATCAGGTCTCTTGGAATGGTGTTCTTCGGGTCTTGGGTTCTTAACTCTCCATTTACTTTTGGGGCACGGAAAATAGGCAAGAATCTGAATGCCCAAAGGACCTTCAAACATTCCCTCAAAGCCTGCTTCCTCTCTTGCTTTTTGTGCAATATATGCAATATCTGCCTTGTAAACTTTACTGGGTTTTGGATCTGTAGCTACAACAAATTTACCTTTCCTGTAAAAGCGTGGTCGACCTTGAGCAACTGGTTTTCCGGGTAATATGAAATTTATGCGCACAATGTGTGTATAGGGCGGGTACAAAAGTGCCTTTGTGTGACCATATGATTTTAATTAGGGGGGAAAGAGCGGACTACAATGCGTGTAGCTGTGCTCCATGAAGACAGATGCCAACCAAAGAAGTGTCAGAATGAATGTTACAATTTCTGTCCCCCTGTCAGAAATGGGATTGAAGTTATAACTTGGAGAAAGGACAGCAAACCTATCGTATCCGAACCATTGTGTATAGGATGTGGAATCTGCGTTCACAAGTGCCCACATGACGCATTGACCATAGTTAATCTACCAGATGAACAGGAAAAAGATACTATTCACAGATATGGGATGAATGAATTCAGACTGTTTGGATTGCCTACACCTGAAGAAGGAAGTGTTATCGGAATACTGGGGGCAAATGGTACTGGTAAAACTACTGCAATTTCTCTCTTAGCAGGAGAGATTACACCAAATCTGGGAGAGTGGGAAAATGAAGGTCTATGGGAAGACGTCATTGATTATTATGCTGGAACTGAAATTCAGAAACATTTTGTAGGATTATCTAGTGGAAATGTAAGAATCGCACTGAAACCACAATATGTTGATCGCATACCTAAAATGTTTGATGGAACGCTCAGGGAATTGCTGGAAAAAGTTGCCAGTCCTGAGAAAGTGAATGAATTTGCTGAAAGAATCAACCTGACGAGTCTTGATAAAAAACTGGATAAAGTTTCTGGAGGTGAACTTCAGAAAGGCGCTATTGCAGCAACACTTCTGAAAGAAGCTGATCTATATTTCTTTGATGAACCTTCTTCGTATTTAGATATTGAACAAAGAATATTGATTGCCAGAATGATATCTGAACTAGGTGAAACAAAGAGTGTTGTGGTTATCGAACATGATCTTGCTATTCTAGACTATGTTACCAATAACATCCACATCATGTATGGAAGTCCAAATGCATATGGAATTGTCTCACAAAAGTTAGCTGTGAGAAATGCAATCAATACCTATTTGGATGGATATATCCAAGAGTCAAATGTAAGGATAAGAGATAGTCAGATAAAATTCCTGAAACATCCGCCAAGAACTGGCTGGGATGGAGAAGTACTCGTTGAATGGCCAAAATTATCTAAGAAAATGGGTGACTTTGAACTAGAGGCTAAGGCTGGTGAGATTCTGGGTGGACAAGTATTGGGGGTTGTTGGTGGAAATGCAACAGGGAAAACAACATTTGTCAGAATGCTGGCGAATAATCTAAAACCTGATGAAGGCGAAATAGATTCTGAGATAACTGTTTCTTACAAACCTCAATACATTGAAGCTCCAGAAAACACAAATGTATCTGATCTTCTACAATCTGTTTCAGGATATGATGAACACTTCTTGGAAACTGAACTAGCTAGACCCTTGAATCTAGATCCACTTATGGATAGGGATCTTCAAACCTTATCTGGTGGAGAATTACAAAGGGTTGCTGTGGCGGAATGTTTGCTTAGAGATGCAGACTTATATCTTCTAGATGAGCCTTCGGCATATCTTGATGCAAACCAAAGAATGGTAACTGCAAAGACAATAAGAAGAGCAATGGAACAGAGAGGAAAATCTGCACTAGTGGTCGACCATGATGTGTACTTCATTGACTACATTTCTGATGGATTGTTATGTTTTGGGGGAATTCCAAGTAAAAAAGGGAATGTAGAAGGTCCATACAATATGCGAAAAGGAATGAATACGTTCCTGAGCAAAGTCGAAGTAACTTTTAGACGTGACAAGAATACACACAGACCTCGAATCAACAAACCTGGTTCCCGATTAGATAGACAACAAAAAAGTAAGAAAGAATATTACTATTCCAATTAGAGATTACATTTATTTCAGGGCCTCAATGAGCTGTCGTGATACAGAAGGCTCTGGAGAACGGTGTTCAGATTTATACGAACATAATTATGAAGCATGCATTAATCACGATTTTAGTTCTCTCATTAATAACAATCACATTTCTGAAAGCGGCTCTGACTTTTGAGGAAAACATGACTCGAGATATCGAGGTCTATCTTCCTGAAGGAGAAGAATCGACAAAGGTTTTGCTCGAAGTCAGAGAAGATTGGGCAACTGATCTGATAATTGTATATATTGAAACTCCCAATGCTAAAAATCCAGATTATTTTAGTGATCCTATTGTAGACAATATAACTTATGTTCCAACGCTAAAGGAAATCGCTCTCTTGGAAGAAACAATTGACTATTATGGCCAAAGAGAGGATTTAGCGAGATTTCAGGCTGATAGAGGAGATATTGATGGGATAATTTTCACTTTAAGTATTTCTACCCTCATAAAAGAATTCAATTCAACAAACGCTCGTTTCATAGAAGCAAGTGAAGGAAAAATATTCGGTGGTTTGAGTGTAGAAGAAAATGATGATGATGCTGTAAATGAGACGGGGACATATGCAATCCCAAGTGATCAAGAAAGAGTTGACCAGATATTTGATGGGACTTCTTCTGCATTACAGAATTTTGCAATTGACACAAATAACGATGGAATCATAGATACGGCAGTAATCCTATTTGCACTTAAGGCTCAAGGAGATAACAACGACGAAGCCCAAGAGGAAATGATTGCGAAGATACAACAGCACATCGATGAGCGATATTGTCCTGATCCAGACGACTGTACACAAATGACACAGACTGGATTAGTCGTTGTACTTCATGAAGTAACAGCTAGATTGTATGATGATCTTCTAACAATGTTGCCAATGTCTCTAGGCATAGTTATAGGATTAATGTTGTTGTTTCATAGGAATTGGCTTGCAATACCTGTAGTTCTAGTCCCAATTTTCTGTGCTTTGATATGGACTTTAGGAATCATTAGCCTTTCAGGAGTTGTACTGACACCAATGATTGTGGCCGCTGGGCCCATCCTAGTTGGAATTGGTGTGGATTATGGATTGCACGTAGCTAATCGAATTGTGGAATTCAAAGATGAAGGAAGAAAAATGCCAAGAGCTACGTTCCTAGCTTTGCTAACCACTGGAAAGGCCACACTTCTATGTGCAATAACTGACACTATCGGCTTCTCTGCTTTATTTATTTCACCAATAGCTCCAATGAGGACGGTTGGGTTGACAATGATTGTCGGCGTAGCCTGTGCTTTTTTCCTAACTGTAAGCATGACACCCGCTATAATGAAAATAACAGATTACTCAAGGCATAAGTCAGAGGGGTGGATTAGTATCGCTGTATTCTCAACAAAGCAGTGGAAAGCCATACTAGTCGTATTACTTCTTACAACAACTTATTCAATTGCACGAATATCTGTAATGGATCAGGACATCAAAGGAAATGAATCTGCTCCAGAAGATATTGACTCAATTAAGAAATTAGGTGAATATTCTGACAAATTTGAGGCTGGTCAAACTGGAATATTGCTGATAAATGGACCTGAAGATCGACCTAAACCTGCTGCCAAGGATTTAGATGTACTCGATATAATGAATTGGACGCAGGGTGAGATTAATAACATGTCTGTTTCGAACAGAAATACGGGTGAATTGATCAACGTTTCTGCTTTCTCAATAGTTGATTTCTTCAAATCGGCACACATCACCTTCGCTATAGAGGATCTAAATGAAGATCCTATATTCGAATATGATGGAAGTTTCTGGGAATTCCTGCATAGTGACTTCTTTGGTGAAGATTACACTTGGGTTGACATAAATCCACTCTACAGCAGAGAGGAGCTTAGATCTGATATGATTGATGTTTTCTATGAGTCATTTACAGATGAGATGCGTGCAATGCTGCTTACTGACGAGTATGACAAGGCGCTAATCTACGTTAGCATGCCTTACGTCAACATAGATGATACTACTACAATAGTCAAAGAAATAGACGAAATAGCTGTTATCAGAGATAAACAAATGCACATACAGGACGCCAAAATGTCGACTCTCACTGGTGGTCCTCCTGTAACCATTGCTATAAACACAGGAATTCAAAATACACAGTTTGACACCATCGCTTTGAGTCTAGTTCTTGTTCTAATCACAATGATGATTATCTTCAAATCACCAAAATTTGGTTTCATAACTTTCCTACCAATTTTCCTTGTTATTCTTTGGTATCCTGCGACTGTAGATGCAGGAGGGACAAACCTGAATATTTTCACAGCCATGGTAGGTACTATAATCATTGGTATCGGTATTGATAATTCGATTCAAATTACAGAAAGAGTCAGGGAAGAAGGAACACATCCTGAAGGAATTCAAAAAGCTGTTCAGAATACAGGCCAGTCTGTTGTAGAAGCGACCTTCACAACCATGGGAGGTGTTTTCTCAGGAGTCATAATTTCGCTGTATAGAACGCAATTCATAGGTCTTAGGAATTTCTTTGGACTTATCATCACACTAGTGCTTTTCTCTCTATTGATGGCTGTTTTTGCCCTTCCTAGTTTTTACCATGCACTGCACTATCTAAAACAAAAGTATGCTGAGAGAAATTGGAATATAAGGACCAGATTCAACTAGATAGCATATCCTGCAAAGCAAGAATTGCTTTCCTTGCGTAAGGTTTCAAACGTTCTTTGATATGTTCCATTTTAGCCCCAGGACCTATAATTCCATAACCTATTGGTTTCATCGAAGCTAACTGAAGGTCGATTATACCCTTAGTCACTGCTTGACCCATAACCAAACCATGATCTGTTTCTCCTTTCTCAATTATTCCAAGAACAATTGCACCATCAACGGATTCACGAAGTAACAAACGCTTAAGTTGTAATGGAACTTCCATCGAGCCTGGAACCCAACAAATTTCTTCTAAAATCAAATCATTCTCAGAGGCTGTAATTTTTGCCTCCTCAACCATCTGTTCAACAAGCTCCTTGTGAAAACTGCCGGCCACTATTGCTATCGAATTAGCCATTTATCGTCTCCCTTGAAATCACAGATATTGTATCTACCATATTTCTAGTCTGAGTTTCAATCTCTAAATTTACAGAATCTCCAATCACTTTCTCTCCTAAATTTGTCAAACGCAAGGTTTCTGGAATCAAATACACATTAAAACTATTATCGGAACGGTTAACTTCACCAATGGTCAGACTGACACCGTTCAGTGCAACATATCCTTTAGGAAAAATATACTGTATTACTTCTGAACTAGTCTGAAAAGTAACTACATGATTGTTTTCAGGTTTTTCAATTTGACAAATGGTTACAATATCTGATACATGTCCTGAAACTAAATGACCCCCTATCTCATCTCCCAATTTTATTGATCTTTCAATATTTACAATATCGTTCTCTTTAATCAAATTTAGAGTTGTAACATCCAATGTTTCCATCATAACATCAAATCCCAAACGGTTAGAATCAATAGATGATGTAGTCAAGCAAACTCCATCAACACAAACACTACCTCCAATCTGTAAACCTGATGAAAAATCTTTCGGAGTCTCAATCTCTAATCTATAAAGACCGATTTTCTTAGTAATCCTAGAAACAACGGCTGTTCCCTCAACTATTCCAGAAAAGACCATGAAACCTCACTCTGAACCATATTTCTTTTGATAAATTTTCATTATTTTTGAAATTATCTTGCGTGAGCCTGCCAAATCCTGCTCCATTTCAGGTAATCTAACAACCTTGACTTCTAAACCACGTTCGAGGAGTTTGGATGCTAATTCTTCTCTGGTGAATAATCTTTGATCGTAGCCTAAGGCAATTACATCGGGTTTTATCTCATCAACTATTATGTCAAGCATATTACCTGTTCTTCCAATAACTACTTGATTAACTGGTTTAAGATAGGATACAACCTCAGCTCTCATTTCATCAGATAGAATCGGTTCACCCTTCATTTTTCTTACAGTATCGTCATTGGCAACAATCACCACTAATTCATCACCATGTTCCTTGGCCGCGTTCAAAAAATGAGCATGTCCTGAATGGATTATGTCAAAAACTCCGGTAGCAACGACTTTCATTGGCACACCTTCATAATTTGTCGCCCCTCTAAAAACAAATGGCCGCGTTCTTCAGCCCAAAACCGAGCCTCTTCTGGGGGCAGAGCTTTGCCATTGTCAGAAAGCATTTCACACCCTAATGCCACAGGAGTAAGACTTGCGCATTCCATGAGGGCGACAATCAATTCTGTATGTCCTTGTCTTCCTTTTAGAATCTCCTTATCGGCAATACAGACTGGAACGTGCCCAGGTATTCGAAAATTGTTTGCTAATCTGGAACTTGCCTCTTTTCCTGACAAGTTCGGAGCTTTATCAACTAGTTCTGCAAATAATCTAGCTGTAAGTGATCTATCATCATCTGTTATTCCTGTAAAAGTATCCTTGTGATTTATGAACAAGGAAAAGGAAGAACGTGTGTCATATGGTAAAGTATGATTGAGCATGATCTCGATTAAGTCAAAGTCTTCTGAATCTTGGATTAATGAACTATACATGTCCTGAGCAAATGGCAAACCCAACTTCTCAGATGCGAGATGTGATGATGCAAGGAATATCATACCTCCTCCTTCTTTTCTTAGAAATCGAACATTAGCTGAATTGACATGTTTTGCCGAGAAAAATATGTCCGTTTCACCCTCTCGGCTAGAATCGTCAAATATTAGAATTGGATCTCCTCCATTGAGGATTTTTGAAATATTGTCAATCGGCAATAGACTATCGGTTTTTGTTATTTTTATTCCTCTCAAAAGTTTAAGTTTAGTGCTTGCATTAAATAATTGTGTATATACTCAAAAATGAGTATCAACTTAAATCGTAGACTGCCCGATCCAACCTAGCAGCAGACGTGGCTTTCTGGCTTACATAGCGAGTACAGGATAGGTCTCCTGTAATCAGCTTGACTATCATCAATGATCCTGGATCTCTATTGCAAATCAATGGATCCTTGTCGGGTGATGTGTAAAGATCATATCCTCCCCACTCCTGCTTCCAACTTTCTGTAAAATCATATGCCACCACTAATCTTTCAGACTCATCCTCTTCAGTGTGCAAGAGTGAATAATCACCTGCTGAATACGAAATATGGGTTGCTGATCTAAGTTTTGGTTTCAACCCAGTAGAATCATTAAGAAACTTGATAAACTGAGAGGAAGACCAGAATTCCTCAAGAATTGCATTTCCTTCCTTTCTCTTATAGTATCCTATCTTCTCTTGTCTATTCAATTTTGGTTCTGAATATTTAGAAAGTGATTCTAGAAATTTAGACAAGCGAATGAAAGGTATATCTCCTGAACTAAATATTCTTTTAAGATTTAAAAGAGTGGGTTTTTCCAAATAATAGAAATTCATTTCAGTCATGAAACCACCCTGTCACCGTTAACCTCTGTATATCCATCAAGATTTCACTAACCTCATGCCAAGAATTATCTGATACTTCAAACATTATCAAAGAATTATACTCAGGAATTATACTATCTGTCAACTTAGATTTACCTTCAGAATCAGACTCAAATACATTAAGAGCGCCTCCCATTTCACCAGTAATTTCAGGAGTTAGGTGTAGGCTATATGCTATAATTCGCCCTTCGACTTGATCATCATGTGGAAGGAGAAAGTCTCCTAAACCATAGACGTAAGCTGCCATGTCTATACTTGATAGGTTTTTAACATTAAAGGACTTAGAAACTTTATCGCGCCAAGATTTGTCTCCTAAATCATCACGGAGAATATTGATTGCAGGATGATTGATGTCTGTCAGTTCCACACTTGCCCAGTAGCTGAACAAGTCGGACTCTTTGAAATCATATTCTAAGCCTGCTAAAGCATCAATCACTAAATCCAGAGTTGCCGTATCTAGAAAGTCTCGAACCACAACATGTGGGAATGGTTTCGTTCTGATTTTTGGAATTTTGTCTACTTTACGCATCATTCCTCCTTAACCAATTTAACATACCTTCAACGGAACCTAAATGAGTGGCTGTTTGGTGAATTCCATGATTCATATCGGTCTCCCTAAGGCCAGGTCTAGCATCAAATAAAATATTCACTATCTCCTCTGCGGAAGAATCCTTATTGTAACCCTCCTCAACTATATCCATCCAAATTCCAAATTCAGACTTTACTTGAGCTAATGCTCCCTCTGCTAATCTAGGTCCAAAATGCGTGTGATGAATATAATTCAAATTAAGATTTGACATTCTATCAATGCTATCAAGTGCCAAATCGTGACGGTAGTATCCTGGTGTTACAGGAAATGATGTGTTCAAATCGGAATACCATAATCCCAGAGAGTCTCCAACGAATGCTTCAGTTCCATAGACCCAAGTTATGTGGTGGGGTGCATGTCCCGGAGTATGCAATGCTACCAAGGATAACTTGCCTATACTCAACTCATAACCATCCTCTGCTGAAATCAGCCTTGATTCAGATATTGGAATAGGTTTACCATAAAGTTCAGCAACATCACCTAAAAAATCCACACTTCCTTTCCACCAGTCATCTATACTTGATACATGTTTGTATGCCTTGGGATGTACAACTGCCTTGGCATTGGGACATATATCCATTATGTGACCGCCGCCACCAAAATGATCCAAATGAATATGTGTTGGTACAATAAAATCTATGTCTTCCATTTCTACACCCAAAGAATTTAGTCCTTCCACTAGATTTGTATTTGAACTGGCGGGGCCCGTCTCTACAAGAACAGTTTTTTCGTCAAGAATAACGTATACTGATACGAAATTCCTTTCACCATGTGGCATGACATCAAACCAAAAAACGCTATCGCTATGTTTGTGTATTGAGGGAGACACGAACAATCTATAGAAAAGGGGTTTAAGTTGACCGACGGCCTTATAGTGGCCTGTGGACATGTATTAGCCCGTTGAGTCAAATGAAGTACATAATTGTGACCGGCGGTGTCCTTTCAGGTCTAGGCAAGGGTGTAACTTCTTCATCTACAGGCCTTCTATTACAGTGCGCAGGATATGAAGTCACAGCTGTAAAAATCGACCCTTATCTGAATGTTGATGCTGGGACAATGAACCCATATGAACACGGTGAAGTGTTCGTAATGACTGATGGGGCTGAAGTTGATTTAGATCTTGGAAATTATGAGAGATTCTTGAGATGCAACTTGACGAGTGAACACAATATAACTACTGGGAAAGTTTACAAAAAAGTTATAGAAAAAGAACGACGAGGAGATTACCTAGGCCAAACTGTTCAGATTATTCCACATATCGTAAGAGAAATTGTAGATGAGATAAAGAATGCGGCTAAGAATGCTAAAGCTGATGTTTGTGTGATAGAACTGGGAGGTACTGTTGGAGACATTGAATCTATGCCGTTTATGGAAGCTGCACGTCTGTTGGGCCGAGAAGAGGGACGTAAGAATGTAATGTTCATTCATACTACACTAGTGCCTGTTGTCGGTTCAGTAGGTGAACAGAAAACAAAACCTACGCAACATTCTGTAAAAGAACTACAAGGACTTGGAATTAGGCCTGACGTGATTGTGGGAAGAAGCGATAAAACACTGGATGAAGACATTGCATCGAAAATTGCATTCTTTGCAGATATACCTCGAGAAGCTGTTATCTCAGCTCCTGATGCAAAAAGCATCTATGAAGTGCCTTTAATATTCTTAGAACAAAAATTTCCTGAATTGATAGAAAGCAGGTTGGGCCTCAAAACCAAGAAACCTGATGTCAAAAAGTGGAAAGACTTTGTAGACCGCATAACAAACGGTGGTGAAGAGGTTGAAATTGCAATTATAGGAAAGTATACTGCTCTAAAAGATTCCTACATCTCACATGAAGAAACACTTAGATATGCTGGTGCTGTTTTAGGATGCAAAGTCAAAATAAGATGGATTGAAGCGCCTGATCTTGAAGATTCTGGGAGCACGAAAGCACTGGAGGGTGTACATGGGATTATTGTCCCTGGTGGGTTTGGAAAAAGAGGGTCTGAAGGTAAGATAATGAGTGTAGGCTGGGCAAGAAAAAACCAAATACCATACTTGGGCGTTTGTTTTGGTTTCCAGTTGGCTACTGTAGAATTTTGTAGAAATGTATTAGGTCTGCAAGGAGCTAATTCATCGGAATTGGATCCTGAGGGTCCACACTCTGTTGTTGACATACTACCTGAGCAGGAAGGTGTCAAGGATATGGGGGCTACGATGAGATTGGGAGATCATGAAGTGATGGTCACGGATGGAAAAGCAAAAGAATTATACGGTAAAGACGTAATCTTTGAAAGACATAGACATAGATACGAAATAAATCCTGAATATATTGAACAAATAGAATCTAATGGAATGAAATACACTGGAAGAAATTCAAGTGGAAGAAGAATGGAAATATTAGAATTAGATGGACATCCATACTTTGTGGCATCTCAATTTCACCCCGAGTTCAAGTCAAGACCAGATGCGCCTTCACCACTACATTTAGGCTTGGTTAAAGCAGCTCTAGAAAAAAAGAATAACTGATATTTCAAGGACAAGCTTATTAAGCCGCAATTTCTGGCCACAGTATGTCCGACGACGATGATAACGGCGGAGACTTCCAAGAATTCAAGGGTAGTGCAGATTCTTCAGAAGATGGAATAACAACGAATGAAATCATAACTTCTCTAGGTGCTGTAATGATAATTGCTGGATTTGTACTAGGCCTGATACGACTTATGGCCCTTAACGGGGGAATTACTGGAACTGATAATTATAATAGTGATTTAAATCAATTATACCTCAGCTACGTCATAATGTTTATTGGAATGATTGTAACCTGTTTCATGGGATTCCGCGGAATGTTCATGAGAGCTATCTCATCTTTCATGTCCAGTGATTAAAAAATTTAGAAAGATACTGTCTGATCAAGGCGTATATTCATAATACCATCACTAATCTCAAAAGTGTATACAAATGTATTAGGGTCGTTTGAGGCTGAGGTTAAAGCAAAATAAAGTGAATAACCTTTTGATGCAAATAAAGATTCAAATGTGTTAGCTGTAGTATCAAAAGACGTTTCCAAACTAGTCCCCGCTTCTGCATTATCGACCTCATATTCTAAAGCCAAGGGAAAATCATCTATTATTGTGCTCAACAATGGAGTTAGGTCGTGCCTTTCACCTTGGTGACTGGCAATATTCACTGAATGAGTTATTGTACTACTAACTGCAATTATAGTAATTGTCATCAAAAGACCCGAAACAAGTAGTAATTGCGCCTTATCTTTCATCAGCCCTCCCTGTATCCATACCACAATCTTAGATCCAAATCCCAGACCTCATCGTCTGCCCAGACTATTCTAAAAGCCTTAACGACTGGACCGGAAGGAACCTCACGATCAACAATAACCTCTGTTTGACCTCCATGCGTTGCTTCTAAACGATAAGAAACTGATGATGGTAGACCTGCATCAAGATATTGCTTGATTGATGCATCATTATCTGTAGACAACCACCAAGCTAGAGTTGAGTCATCATGCTCTGCTGCCACAGCAGAATCAGATGGTTGCCAAGTGTCAAGCACTTCGAGGATCTCCAAGCCTGAAAAATAGAGATCATTCTCCTCGAGATTGTTGGCATCACTTGTTGGTAAAATATTTACGGCTACGTTGATAGCTGAAGTAAAAAGTGTGGCAACCAAAAGGACTTCAAGCACGTGCATTTGCCCTTTGGTATCATTCATAGTAAAGTAAACCTCAATTAAATTTGAGGGGTGACCATAGATGTTCCAATTCCTGCGATTTCAAAGACGAACCAGCCTATGAGAAGTAGCGCTGAAGCACGGATAAATGCTGAATATAATCTACCAGACGCCATGAAACCTGCAGCCATTCCATTGCCAATACCTTGAACTATTAAACTGTAAAGGAAAATAGTAGAAATCCAGACTTCATTCATCTCTCTAATGGTCAAGTTTCCAATCGACATTGAACCTGTGCTTCCAGTAGCTGCTGCTGAATCAACAATAGCTGGAATAAAAGTTGAAGCAAGAACAAGAATAATTCCCAAGTAAACAAAGAATGAGGCGTAAATAACTGTCACATAACTTCCTACTTCCTGCCTTCTCTCAGTCTCCAGAGCTTTAATCTCTCTAGCATCATATGATGCTGCTAGTAGAATGTCGGAAATACGGCCGCCAGCACGGTTTGCTTCGTCAACCATTCTTACGGCTCTGGTAACAATTGGGGAGGTTACACGCTCAGTAAACATCTCTAGAACCTCTCCAAAAGATACTCCCCAAGATATTTGTGAAGCCATCTTGTTAACTTCTTCGTTTAGATTACCATATTCACCCTTAGCAAGCGTCTGAATAGCAACTGTCATGCTCAGACCTCCTTTCCAATATTCTGCAAGATCTCTCAAAAAGTCAGGGAATTTATCCTCTACACGGGCCCTAATCTGGTCTCTTCGCCATCCATAAATTCCATAAGGCAGCATCAAGGAGACCAAACCAAATACAACATAATCTATCGCCGATATCTCTGGATAGCTGCGATACCAAGTATTAGCCATCATTTCATTCTCTATTCCATCAACGGCGGGATTATTATCCTTAGATTCATTGGATTTAAGTGGCCAACTTTCTTGCTTGTCGACAAGGCCAAGGCCAGTTATAGCTTCAACAGCACCGTTATTTTCACTACCTATTGTTTCATCATAAGTAATTCCAAAAGTAAATGAAAAACGTCCATCATTCATGTGCCAAGGATTGTCAAACTGTTTGTCGAAATCCAAATCACGAACCAGAGTTGCCTGATCCGTAGTGTGATTGATATTTGCAATCATAAAAAAGAAAAGTGCAAAAACAATGGATAAGAAAACAACAACAACAGGAGCCCAATCGAAGGTCTTGTCTCTCACGCCCAACCAGCGAGCTACTTTGCTGTACTCCATCCAGCGTCTACTAACACCAGTACGCTGATCTTGATAGCTTTTCTTTTGTAAATTACCTTTAATCGTCATTAATCAGTTGACACCTCCTGACTTAGACTATAGAACAAACCAGAAAATATAATCTGAATTATTGGAAAACCACCAAAAACTAGGAGATACATGTGTATTTCTTCAAGCTGCATTCCAGAACCTGAAACCCAGAAAGTAATAACTGCAATAATCATCGCGAAGATTGGTAAAGCAACCGCAACAACCACATAGGCCTCAGAGAAAAGAGCCATTTGTTGCAATACATCCTTGACATGCACACGGTTCTGCTGTGCATAATACTCAGATCTATTCAAGAAATATAATTTGAGATTACCTCCTGATGTAACTGTGCCTATGATTCCCTGAAGGAATTCTGCGAATCTCTCAGAAGGAGTTCTGTCTACAGCTTCTTTTAAGGTTGTTACTAAATCACGGCCAATAAATTCCATACTATGAAAAATCCAAGCTGCATCGTTAGAAATCTCACCATAGATGTCTTTGTTTCTTGCAAGTGACTTAAAAGTCTGAGAAGGTGTTGCATTAGCTGCTGCCATAGCTGACACATAACTTGCAGCGAAAGGCAATTGTCTATCCATATTAGTTGCTCGGCTTCCCTCCATGAATGCTGGAGTTAACCACTGAACGAGGGCTACCAGTATAGGTAGAAGTAGAAGCAAGACTGCGTATATGATTAGTTCTACAGTCTGTGATATTGAAATGTTCTCACCTGGATTAGCAGGGTCTTCCATACCTCTGAGCTCAGGGAACAAAACCCCACCAAGAAGTATGGCGAATATCAAACCACCTATAAATGTCATTATAACCTGCATGATAGAAGAAGCAACGTAATCTTCTGCGAGAAGAGGAATTCTTGCTTTGACCAGCTGATTCCTCAACTCGATAGAATCTTTGGTCAGCATACGGCCTAACCATCCTAGTAAAACTCTACTAAATGTCTCAAAACCGGTCAGAGCCATTTGTGCCACCAACGTGGATTAGCGGAACGTTGAACTCTATTGGCCAAGGCTGACTTCAAACTTACAAGTGCTTTAGCTGCACGGTCTTCTTCAGAGGCTATAGCTCCAGCCTTCTTATCGTCACTTAATTTGGATATTTTAACTTCAGCTTTAGACTTCTTATTGAGTTCGTTACGAACTGCTTTCAACATACGACGGCCTTCAACCTCGTTAAGTGATGAAACATCACCCATATCTATTTGTTTGGCCAATGGAGTAAGCTGCTTGAGTGGAACGTAGTAGGCTTGATCCTTCAATAAATCTGACTGAAGTCTAGCTTCCACTTTGTCTCTTCGTTTTTCCTCATTAGCAATAAGCTTCGACCTCTTAGTTGGATCATCTGTTTGTGATATCTTAGCATCACTCTTTGAACGTGCTGCCTGCTCTTTGGCTTCACGCTTCTGGTATTTCTGCCTAACCTTAGGTGGGAAATCTGAGACATCGACTTCATCATCTTCGGAACCTGATAAATCCATATCACGATCCTCGACTTTGCGACGACGTTTCTTACCGCCAACCTGCATATCTGCATAAACTTGGCGCATGACATCCTCAGGGTGTACGTAGTACTCTGCAACAACCCTAGCAAAATCTTTGTAGTCTCTAATAGCTTTCTTGAGACACCATTCAATAACGAGTTGACGTCTTTTCATCTCATCCATAATCTCGACGCGGTTGAGATTTGCCTTCATCATTATCTTTTCAAGGATGTAGGATTTGCCTGTGAAAACATATTCATCAGTAGTATTATCCCATCTGAAGGCCTCATTAGTAAGCAGCTCGTGAGAGTGAGGATCAATGCCTATAATTTCAACGATGTTCTTGTTTCTTCGAACACGTTTACCTCCAACACGCGTCTGAATTTGAATTGAAATACCGTCCAGTGCAGGGATCAAAACCCTTGGAATTTCAATTGGTTTGTTCTCCAGACGGTGTACTAAACTCTGAATTGAATCTGCGTGGAAAGTTGAGTAAGTAGTGTGTCCTGTAGCCATAGCCTGGAACAGAACATAAGCTTCAGCACCACGAATTTCTCCCACAATAATGTATTCTGGACGTTCTCTCAAAGCAGCTCGTAGAAGGTCATACATGTCAACTTCTCCTGGAGCCTTCTGACCTGTGCCTCCAGCTTCACCTCCAAAACCTTGTCTTGTACATCCTGGAATCCAGTTAGGGTGGGGCAAATTCAACTCTCTCGTCTCTTCAATACTGACAATCTTGTGCTGCCATGGAAGGAAAAGTGAACAAGCATTCAAAGATGTTGTCTTTCCGGATGCCGTTCCACCGACAAACAACATTGACATTCCATATTGCATCGCCATCCAGAAGAAAGCAATCTGCATAGATGAAAAAGTCTTGAATTCCAATAAATCTACCGGAGTAAAGGGTTCGTCTCTAAAACGTCGTATGGTAAATGTTGAACCTTTAGTTGAAACCTCTCTACCGAGAGTCATTACAATACGAGAACCATCCATCAGTGTTGCATCCAACAGTGGCTCTGCAATCGAAATGTGTTTACCACAACGCTGAGCCATGCGGATTATGTATTGTTCTAACTCATGTTCATCTTCCCACATGACATTGGTTCTCAAAGATTCGAACCTTCGATGATAAACGAAAACCTCAACATTAGGACCGTCACATGAAACATCCTCAATATTTGGATCGCGCATCATGGTGTCAACCCTGCCGTAACCAATCATGTCCCTTTCAATAAAATAATGAATCTTCTCTCTGTTACTTTTTCTAGACTTCAAACGATAACTGTTCAATATGTCATCAACCGCTTGTTTCAGGAAGTCCTCCTGAGATTCATCCATAGTTTCACGGTCAATGTTAAGAGCTCTCTGAAGAACCTCTTTTATTGTGTTCAAATCATCCATTTCTTGCTTTGAGGCTTTAGGTTCAACTACATAGTAGAACCTTGAATAATCTCTCTTATCGAAAAGAACCCGAACATAGGAAAATGGCGGTCGGACCGGATAAGTATCAAGTTCCTCAAAATCTTCTCCAATCTCAATGTCGTCCATAACAAGATCGTGAATGACGCCTTCTTTCTCTGCTGCACGACGCTTGCGCTCCAATGCCTTGCGCTGCTTTTTGAGCTTGCGGCGCTCTAACCAAGAAAGTTTTGATTCGTCGATGGGTTCTTCCTCCTGCCCAAGCAATCCAGAACCGGCATCATCCAATGTTCCCTTTGCTGCGCTCATCTTAACTTCCTGCGGCCAATATGACGACCTTTAGGTCGACATCATAGTATGCGACTATATAAGAAGTCGTCGACTTGATAGGAAGACCGGTTTTGGTAACTATAGCTGTTGCTGGATAAAGTGGAAAAGTAACCTCAAAAGAACCTCCTCTTGGTTGATAAGTAACAACCTTTAGGCCACTTTCGGTTCCGTTCACTTTGTACAAAATACCATGATTCAATGCTTCGATCCCAGTCTCTAGGGTAATTACTGGTGATGCTGTTGGATGTTCACGAACTGTGTTCAACAAATCTTCTATGGCTAACTGAAAGTACAATGCCAACTGTTCAGCCTCTTCCTGTGCAGTATTGGATACATTTCCATTTATCATAGTGCTCGATGTAAGCATCATTGAAGAAAGGACTAAAACTGAAATCAAAGCTGTGTAAACATAGCCAATTAGCTGGGAAGCTGCGTCATCATCGTAAGCCAAATTCGACATTTATTGTCCTCTCAAGTACTCTAAAATCAAAAGCGGTGTCCTGAGAATAGACTATATCTTCCTCAAAACCCATGTTCGCTGCTGTGGATGAATCTGAACTGGTGAAAGAATACTGTTTTGCGTCAAAATCCCAATAATTCAAGTAATATATCCGCAAAGCGGAAACTCCATCACCTGCAAAAGCCATTCTTAACGAATATATGCTAAATGAATTATCTGTTCCACCTTGATTACGGGCCTGAAAATTATAATTTCCTGCCTGAACTGCTTTTGTTGTACCAAACGTTGTTGAAGATGCATCATAATCAGTTTGATAGACTGTTAAGGAACTATAGGATGGTGAACTGCCTGTATGCCTAATCAGGGGATTGGAACTTACAAAGAAATCCTTGCCTCCAGGTTCCTTAGAAACCATAGCTCCATTAAACATCCTCATTTTGTAAACTCCTGAAACTGACGAATAGGTGTACGAAAGGGAATCTACACCATAAATTAGAAAACCTCCAATTTGAGTTGAATTTGCTGTGCTAGTGAATGTCGCTTTAGTTCCATAAATTAGAGGAGGAAACTCACTCACGATTAATTCAGAAGTTCCTGACCAGCTTGTTCCATCAGGATAGGTCAGTGTAACTCTGTACTCACTTACAACTCCGTTATTGTCTTTCATAGCAAAAGATTCTGAGCCATTTTCAACACCCACAATCTCTGGATCGAACCAGGGCACTGTTGTGTAGTAATATCTTATTTCGTCAACTTTGTTTTCCCTATGGACAAGAAGACCTGCGCTCAAAGAAACTGTCGAACTACGAGAAGAACCCTCTCCCTGAAGCAGAACTTGATCTAAATCTGCGTCGAAATTTAGAAGATTGTTTTGCGTCGAAGTGTATATTGCATAAGCTTCACTTTCCTGTATCTGTGGAATGCCCCATGCTAACATGGTCCCTGTGATTGTAACCATGATTCCAAGAATAAGAACAGTACCTATGATGGGACTGACACCCTCTTCTGAGTCACGGAAGGAAAGCTGACGCTGCACATTGGGGCACTAATAGGGGTTCTAAAAAGTGTTAGGTTCTAATCTTGATGATTATCTTCAAGCCATCTCTCTGCATCTATAGCAGCCATGCAGCCCATTCCTGCAGCAGTGATTGCCTGACGATAACGAGTGTCTACTACATCTCCTGCAGCAAAAACCCCCGGAATACTTGTCATCGAATTTTCTTTCCAAAGAATATAACCGTCATTGTCCGTTTCAATCTGTCCATTAAGAAAACCAGTCATGGGTTTATGCCCAATTGCAATAAAGGCTCCATCACAAAAAAAGCTCTCCACTTCATCTGTATTTGTATTCTTTAAAATTGCACCTCCAAAATTACCTTCTTCTCCCAGCCAAGCCTTGACGACTTTATTCAATTTCCAATCAATCTTTGGATTGGCTTTGGCTCTATCGGCCATTATCTGTGATGCTCTCAAATCTTCACGTCTGTGGACAATAGTGACCTTTTTACAAAAACGGGTCAAAAATGTAGCTTCTTCCATAGCTGAGTCGCCGCCTCCAACTACAATAACCTCTTTATCTCTAAAAAATGCCCCATCGCAAGTTGCACAGGTGGAAATGCCTCTACCTTTATGAGCTGGCTCATTTTCAACATCAAGCCAAATTGCTTCTGCTCCTGTAGTAATTATCAAAGATTTTGCCAAATGCTCCTCGTCACCTACCTTCACCCTAAAAGGAGTTTCAGACAAATCAACAGAATCAACATTCTTGTCAACTATGTCACAACCAAAGCGAGACGCTTGAGACCTAAGCTCTATCATCATCTCTGGACCTCCAATACCTTCTGGGTATCCAGGGAAATTTTCAACATCGCTCGTTAACATTAATTGTCCGCCGCTTGCAAAACCTGCAAACAGCAAGGGTTTCAGCATCGCTCTACCTGTGTATAATCCTGCAGTATATCCTGCTGGACCTGAACCAATTATTATTACATTATTAATTTCTGGCACGGATGCCTAATTACAAGGTTGCTAAAATCGTTATGCCAAAACTAACCGTTCCATCTAGCGGATACTATGAAGCCCGTATGTCCTATCATACTACTTTTGGGGCGGAGAGCACCAGTTTTCGCCTGCCATTCACGTTGAATAACCTCAACTATCTCGACCTGTTTCCAATTATCTAGAGAAATCAACAGTTTTTCAACCTGATTTGATGTAGGAACGTAACTTAGCATAAAACCACCAATTCTCAATGATTTTTCAGCCCAAGGAACTATTTGATCTGGATTTGGAAGATCCAAAAATATCACATCTGTAATGACCGTTTCTGTTTTATCACTAAGTTCAGCCTTGCGAATCTCAATTAAATTTTTCCAAGGACTCATATCCAAATTTCTTTGAGCTACCTGAAAATGTTTTGAATTATTCTCAAAAGTTATAACTTTCCCTTTAGGTGCAACTGTCTGTGCAAGTGAAAGAGTAAGTGAACCTGAACCTGTGCCTGCTTCAATTACAGTATCACCAGATTTTAATCCCGATCTGTGTATCATCCAAGCTGCATCTTTGGGCAATATTATCTGTGGGCCTCGTTTAAGATTAGACTGCACATCAGACATTGAATATTCTACAATGAAACACTTTTCTCCAAGAAGGTTAAACTCCACACTAGATTTCTGATTCTTTATTGCATTCCCTGGAAAACTACCAAACCCATCTATCTCAATCACATCAGAATCCAAGTCCACTAGGTGTGCAGAACCGCCAATTATCAAAAGATTCCAATTGCTCATAAGAGCGATATAAGTAAATCAGCCTACCAAAAGCTTAGCATTGGCTAGAGAATACTTCCAATCTTCAGGAAGAAC